>CBDULE010000041.1:0-10013 GCA_965367995.1 uncultured archaeon
CTTCTGTTATATCTCCAAATGTTTGCTATGGTGCATTTTAAAATGAAAGTTCTAGGTCTGCATTGTAATCATATTTGGTATCGTGTTGGAACGCCTTCAATTGGGGAAGATACATCATTACTAGGGAAGGAATGGTCTTGTGATTCATGCGTTATCATACTTGTTCATGTTGAAAAGGAAGATGAAAAGAGACCAAATGAAATGGCTAGAAGGCTAAGAAAGTTTTCTATTTGGTTTGCTAGGTTGAATGAGGTTGATAAAATCGTGCTTCACTCTTTTGCTCATCTTTCTGAATCTAAAGCTGATCCAGAGGTTGCAAGACAAATTATAGAGAAGGCTTATAAAGGAATAATCGAAAGGGGTTATAATGCCCATTTAACTCCTTTCGGTTATTTTCTTGAGCTTAAGCTCCATATCTCTGATAGGACTTCTTCTAGGGTATTCAAATCCCTCTAGTTCTTTAATTACCTTGCCTTTAAATAATGGAATCGAAAAACTCTTTAGCTCCTTACCTTCGAGTATTCTTTTGGATAAACTTCTAGTTATTGATACAAGATCCGCAAGTGTGACTACTGATTTTTTGAGCAAAATCTTTGCCAGAAGCTCAATTCTTTTTCTATCATTATCACCTGATATTCCTAAATATTTCGCATAGGCATTGAGGAAGACCATTAATCGAGGCAAATCATCAATCGTAATATTATCCTCCGATGCATCTTTATATACTAGAGCGTCCTCAGCAAAGGATATCTTCAAGGGCAATTCAGCTTCAATATCATGAGATATGGAATTAATTCCATCTGATATTATGATTTTAGGCGAAAAGATGAGCTTAGCATTCTTTTTCTTCATGCTCAACTTTATCCTTGCTCGAGTGATATCGGGTTTTCCATGGACTAAAAAATTGTAGATTGCTTCGCAAATCACTATATAAATTCCCTTATAGAGTTTATCATTCAACTCCTTGTCAACTTCAAATATCTCCGATATCCTTTCCATAAACACTCTTGCTAAATCTTTGCTCTTCCTCTTAAGCTTTTCCACAAGAATCTTTGGCTCTATAATAATCCTCATTTTGAACCTTCTCAGCAAAACTACTATTTCAGATGAAGAGAAAGCGGAGAAATATTAAAAGGAGCAAAAAATCTCTAGGTCTGACCATCTATTTTAGAGAATGGGCCTATTATAGAGTGCTTAAGCTTGATGTTCTTTATTATCGCTTTGGAACCTATGATCGTCCTATCAAGATGCACATTGCTGAGCTGTATATTTTGGAATAAGATACTATTTGAGACTCTAGAAAGGCTTATCTCCGTATGACTACCGATGAAAGAATAAGGTCCGATAGTGCTTTCCTCAATCTTCGAATCATCCATAATTATTATTGGTCCTTTAACTTTAGAGTTCGATATTTCTGCTGTTTCGGAGATATAGGATTCCTTAGTCAAAAATTTAAAAGCATCAAGATACGCATCTGGCGTTCCAACATCAAACCAATAACCAGAGAATTCAAAAGCGTAAATCGGTCTTAGCCTATATAGCCATTGTATAAATCTTCCAGGACTATCCTTATTCATCCTTCGCTCGACGTACTCCTTAAGTAAGATAATATCTCTTTTCGGAAATATATAACAACCAGTTGAGATAAGCGATGAAGGCGGCTTCTCTGGTTTCTCTAAAAACAATTTAATTCTTCCTTCATCATCAACTTCTACAACCCCAAAACGTTTTGCCTCCTTCTTATCTTTTATGTTGTATACAGCTATAACGGTCGAATTTCTTATCTTATAGAAATCTACAAAATCCTTTAAGCTGAAGGAAAAAATATTGTCTCCAGCAATAATCATGTAGTCGTCATCATAGCCATACTTCTCAAGAAGATAATAAATAGCACCAATGCTACCTAATTTTTGCTCCTCCTTAAGTGTATCTTCCATAATTAATTTTACATTTAGATCAAAATTTCTTTGAGATAACCAATCCTCAAACTGGTCATAGAAGTATCTGTTTGTTGTTATTAAAACCTCCTCGATATCTCTAACTTCTTCAAGTTTTTGCATTATTAAGTCAATGATTCTTTGCCTTCCTATAGGTAGAAGAGGCTTAGCTATTTCCTTTGTTATGGGCCAGAGTCTAGTGGCGTAGCCTCCAGCTAGTATTATAGTTCGCATGACAAATCATCGTTTTTAAAGAATTTTAATAAAAAGTTTCAAAAGTCAAAACTGATTATTTAAATAATGTTGCTTCGGAAGTTTAAAGAATTATGATTATATTATCACCCTAGAGTTATGGAGGGAGACTCTCCTGAATGAGTAATAATAACACGAGGTTTTTATTAAAAACGCTAAGAAAGCTGACAGAGGACATGATTGATGAGAATTTAGGAGAGATAAATGCTCAATTAAATATGTTGGGAACATATGATGTTGCGATTTGGGAGAGCACGGCTCATGGATTCATAAGAATAAATAAAATACTTTCACTTCTTAAGAAAACAGAGCTCAGCCAGAACGTCATAAATGGTATAGAGAGATCGGTTACAAATCGGCTTGAATCAGCAATGGATTTAATTTTTCTATCTAGGAACCCATACCATGTTACTTTAGCTTTCTCTTCAATGCTCTTTCCAGCTTATGAGCTGTCATATGAGAAATTTGAAAGCTCTCTTGAAGAGATTATCAAAATTATAGATGAGATTCCTGAAAATGATAGAAAGGTAAGAGCAATATCAAGGATCCTTGGTGCGATTTCTAGGATCTTCTACGAGAAAAGAAAGGAGCGCGCATGGAAAGATGATTTCCTACAATCTATTGCAGAGGAATTATCTAAGAAAGCATTTCAGCTGTTGGATGCTGAGAAGGATGAACTTAAAAGAACAGCCTTACTCATATCTTTTGCTGATGCGATAAAGAACATGGGCATAACTGTGAAGAAAGATGACCTTAAGGTAACGTGGATTGACGCTGATAAGGCTGAGAATTTAGCGTTTGAAGCGCTAGAAAGGGTTAAGAATTTAGATAAATTTTCTGCAAGCCTTATCAAAGCTAGGATAGCTTACCTTCTTAGATCTCTTTCCATTGACTTAGCATCGAAAGCAAACGAATTGTTTGATGAAGCAATAACAACCGCTATAGAATTGTCTGCAAAAGATCCTGTTAAAACAGGACATATCTTAGGCGAGGTTGCATTTTATAAAGCAGTATTAGGAGATGAAGACGAAGCAGAAGTTTTCTTTGAACAATCAATCATTGCAGTTTTGAGCGGGAGAGGGATTAGTCAAATAATTGATGCTCTGATAATACTTGAGAAAGCTGGAAGGGCAAAACTGGGTCAGAAAGTTATATCGATGCTTGAGGATTATATACTTCCAAGAATTAATGCGATAAGGGATCCATTCATAAGAATAGGCTTAAAAGCTTACGCAGCTGATGTTGCATCCTGGGTTAGCTTTGATTATGGAGAGAGGTTATTGGAACAGACCATTTCTGAGCTTTTCTATTATGAACCAGTTGATGTAAAAAGCTCTATACAAATATACTACTTAGCTTTAGGAACTGGAAGAGCTGCATTTACTAGTGCTGAGAAATCAATTTATTTGCTTGAGTTCATAATTGATTACCTTAGTCTACTTAGGGACTTTCCATCCGTTTATGTACCAAAGCAGGATTTCTACTGGATAGGTAAAGCTTTGGCATCATTAAGAGATGTGCCAGAGTATTATGATAGGATGTTTTCAGCAATATCTGATGTGTTAAGAAGTGCTTTAGAAGTCCTCTCAGACACGTTATTTATTGATATCTTACTCGACCTAGCTATAGGATTCAGAAATAAAGATGCTGAAGTAGTGAACAGATTTATGAGCTTCTTCTTCAAAAATATTGATTCCATCTCTAAGAAACCTAAGCTAATAGCGAAGCTTAGCAGGTATGCTAAACTTATTGGAGAAGAGTACTATCAGGGAGTTGTTCGAGCTATTCAAGAGCACATAGAGAGGATGAATAATCCTAAGGAGATAATATTTTACTTGCATAAGTTCTTTGATAATGCTGATTCAGAAACAGCTGAGGAACTACTAAGATACTCTCTTGATTTGTTTATGGAGATGGAGGATGAAGTTAGGAGTATGGAAAGAAGCGTCGTTACGTCTTTCATCGAAAGAGCTAGAGAGATAAATCCAAAAATAGCTGAAGGTCTTGAGGAAATAATGAATGTTGAAGAGAGAACGCGCGACTCAATTAGATCAGATATTTCCTCTAAGAGCGGAAAAATTTCTGCTCAGCAGGACCAGGGATAAAGATATTCAATCTCTTTTCCATTAGCATCTAATTTTATGTGTCCAAATGCTATTGCTGATATCTCTCCTTCAACTCTAGTAAAAACTTTCAGAATTCTATTCGAAAGATCGTAATCCGTTATTATGCCCAAGCCTAGAAAATTTAGGCTTTTGTCATAGATACCTATAAGCAAATTTTTCAAATGATCTGGATTTACTACTATCACATCCCTGACTGAAAGAGCATGTCTTAAATCTATCTTTTCCTCTCTGCTTATCCTCTTGTGAGTAACAAGAAGAAGTGTAATTCCTGTTTTTTCAGCGTATAAGATTTTTCCTCGTATGATTCCCTCAATCTTTATCATTGCTTCCTCATCTAATGGCTCTCCAGAGCCAAGGAAACCATATAGAATTGAGACATCATCAAGTGATATTTCGATTTCTTTAGCGTTCTGAAATTCAAGTTTATACTTATTCTCTCTTATCAATCTCCTATTTTCTCTGCTTCTTTCCCTCAAATATTTCGGCTTTTCAACACTAATAATCTCAATTCCAAGTTTGTCGAAAGCCCTCTTTAAATGATTCATCTCGCCTTCTTCCTCCTCCGTAAATACTATAACAGACGGGTCTATAGCTAGAATTTTGGATATCTTAAGTTCCCTTCCGTTTCTATCGTAAACCCATCCAGTTGTGTTGATAGCTATAACATCGGCACCCAGATTTTCTGCCTTCCTCAATAACCTAACGGAACCTGTAATCATCCTATCTAAAACATCAGCTGGAGTTGTGCTACCTATGAAAAACCCATCGATAAATCTAGCTTTTGAAAGGCGGAATATCGGTCTATCTATAATTCCCAAACCAATTGTTGTTGGAGGTCCTATTTCGCTCTGCCCAGTGTCCGTATCTAAAACAAAAACTTTGAGACCTCTCTGAAATAATTTATTAACCAAAAATGTGATGAAACCAGTTTTTCCAGTATCGATATCACCAATTACCGTGACTCTCAACGGTTTTTTATCAATTTTTGATATTTTATCAACAGCCTCTCTCCAGCTTTTTGGTATTGGGTCTTCTGCTGGTTGTGAAATAAAGCTTCCTTCGCCAAAATTAATATCTAATTTTGAATCTTCTATTGCATTAATCGGAACGGCAAAATATTCCTCAACTTCCACTTTCTCTCCTTTCTTTAGAATAGCTCCAAAAGCTTCTATAGCTCCTTTCAATATCTCAGCTTTTATTGGCCCGTATAATATGAGGGGTTTGTCCCTCTCTAATATTACCCTCATAGCGGATACCTTTCCCTATGCTCCTGAATAAATGCTATTAGCCAGTCAAGCATTTCAATATAGCCTGAATCTTTATCCTCCTTCGGAAAAGCTATTTCTACGACTACATCATAAGCTGCAAAAAGCTCCTCAAAAACCCAGAAGCAGAAGTATGAGAATGCGAGTTTATTCGGGATTATTATTTTCCCTATTTTCCGTGACTTAACAAGAGTCAATAGCTTTTTCATCCCCTCAGATTTTCCACAAATTTCTCCAGATGTATCAATAATTTTTTCGACGACGATGTATTCCTTATCCTTTGAGTATTTCTCTAATCTCTCAAGAATTTCCTGAGCTCTTTTTTCATCAACATGCCTCACGTACAATGCGACTCTATAAAGCCTTTCAATTTGCTTCTTTTCACGCAACTTAAGCAGTCTTTGAATCTCTGACATAGGATATCTCATCCTTCCACTGGGCGTCTCAATATATTTTATCTTTCCTTTCTTTGCCCATCGATAAAGAGTTAAGGGGTGCACACCCAAAATTTTAGCTGCTTCTTTTGGAGTCAGCAGCCTCTCGCTCATAACCCTCACTGAAGAATCCCAAATTCTATTAACACTCTAATAAAATTCAAACATAAATCTTTTCCATGACGTAAAACATTCAGAATCCTTGAATAGAATCGGGATAATTATCAATGATTAAATTAAGATAAAGTTAGTTTGTTTATCTGAAGATGCTGAAGGGTACTAGCATCTCTGAAGGAGATATTCCACCGTGGAAAACAACTCTTCCCTTTCTCATTCCCTTATAAGAAAATTTTCTATTGCCTTTAGGAAAGATGATGATTGCTTTATCAGATGGAAATGCATCATAAAGCTCCTCAACCCTTAACTTAAGACCGACTTTCTGATATCCCAATTTGGAGGCCAAAATACCCTTAACCTGACCACGTGAAATCATCTCTATTAAGCTTATAGCGCTTTGAGCATCTTCAGATCTTTTAAGGGGAATTATTACATATCGCTCTTTTATCTCTGGGAGGTGAATCGTTTCGAGGAAATCTTTTTCCTTAAGCTTATTTAACATGACCTCAACTGATGGTTCAACAAATTTTGTAAACGCTCCGAGACCGTGATCTGCTGTAACGATAACATAAGGCCTCTCTTTATTTATCAGTCTAGATGCTTTACTAGCCAATCTTATTACTCTTGCAATTTCCCTAGCATAATCAGTGGATATTCTAGCCAGAAATGCTTCTGTAGCACCATGAGCTGCTTTCTCTAATTCGCTAAGAACGACGGCTAATAATCTCGCATTTTTCAACTTTAGAGGTAAATTGTCAAGTATGTTAAAAACTGTTCCAAACGGTCCATGAATGTAAACGGCGGTAGGGTCGAGATTTCTTCTAAGGAGTTCATCTTCTCTTTTCATTTCACAACCCATCATGCGTGGAACATTTGAGAGGCATCTCACAGACTCTAAACCCCCGAATATGCTTCTCCTCGAAACAGATGTGATTGAAGGAATTAGTGAAACAGCTATTGTTTCCTCCACAGGTTTAAAGCCCATTCTTAGAAGAAGCGGTCTTAGCTTTGAATAAAAATCGTCTATTCTAAGACCATCAATCACTACTAGAACTAATGGTCTTTCTTTTATCATTTTCTTCATTTTATTTAGAGTATCAGATACTAAGGGTAGTGCAATCTTTCCATCTAATGCCTTAGGATAATCTTCTAGAATCCTTTTTTCCCATTCTTCCGAGAACCTAGATAATATTCCAGATACATCCTTTAAGATCTTGCTAAATGGAGGAATCGATTCAGTTTTATAAACAACTCTAACAACGCCTTGAATTTTCTCTATATCCTCTCTCAGTATTGAGACATCCCTATACGTCTCACCAAGATGGATAATGTTATCGAATTTCACTTTTTCACCGAGATATTTTATTCTCTCCCATTTCCTTAAAACATCCTCTAGAAGCCTCAGAGACTCAGGTCTTTCCACTCCTGCATCTCTGAAGAATTTCCTGGCCTCCTTAACCATTTTTTCAAGCTCATCAATGCTTGCGTTCTTAATCTCCCACGGGATCCCTACAGTTAGACCTCTTGCTTTAATTTTCTCCCTCATCAAAATCATATTTATCTTAGCAAGAATTCTTTCACTTGATAAAGCATAAGCCATCATTCGCTTTGAGAGAACTCCTATATCTGATGAGAAGATTATCTGAAGAATGAGGAAATGCAACCACTTCTCCTTATTAACCATGTTCTCCATTAGAGCAAAATATGCCCTCTCACCATGAACTTCTAAGAACCTTTGGATAAGCAAAGCCTGTGCTATTTCTGAATCCTTAAGATTCCTTACGGCATCTAATAGCAACGATGTAAGAGTAATAGGTGAATCTAATATCCTTCTGCCAAGTGAGAGTAGATATCTTATTATTAGTGATTTTTCTGGACTTCTATATCTTGTTCTTGTTAACGACAGTGCTATCGCAAGCTTTAGAAGCATACGAACGTTTTCTCCGGTTCTTATATGCCCCTCATTAATTTCTATAATAGCCTTTCGTAGAATCGATTCAAGCCAGATATTGAGAAGATAGGATGATATTGATGATGGTCTTTTTATTCCAAATATTTCCTGGAGTGAAAATTCTGGCTCAAATTTCCTTTGTGCTACTCTTAAAGCAGCAATAATTTTATTGAAGTCCTTGGATTTATTCAAGACCTTCTCAATCGATGATTCTTCTGGCTTGCATCCATAGCTTAGTAATATTTCGAGTTTTTCTTTTTCATCTAGATCAGATAATGAGACTATAATAGAGAAGAAATCTAGGAATGTTATTGCTCCATCGATTAGAGCGATGATTGATTTTATCAGCACATCCATCTTGTCCTCAAACTTTGCCTTTGAGATGAATGATTTTACCTCAAGAACCCTCTTTGAGATTCTTGACCATTCTCTAAGAACAGCTCCCTTCTCCCTAATAAGTCTATCCATTACAGCTATAGCCTCAACTTTATTTGGTATCTCCTTACAGGCGTGGAAGATGGGCAATATTTCCATTAGAGGCGGCCTAAAATAGTATTCCTTAAGCAAGAATTCCTCAAGTTTATGCCAGAAAATATTTTCATCATCCGAAGCTAATGTAGCAATAAGCCATCTGGGATTTCCTTCTATTAGACTTGAAAGGACTTTAAATACTCCTTTAAATCTATCTAAAAATTCATCTGTTGCAGCAATCAGAAACAAATTTCTTGGAAGCTTTCCAATGCTCAATATCTCATCAATACTCTTAATCTCTCTCGGCTTTTGATCTATTCCAGCGTCTATATTAACGAGATAGAAGTTTATTGATTTTCCAAAGCTTTTAAATACGCTTGCAATCTCCTCAGCTGAGAAGGATTTTTGAAAGAATCTCATTGCAAGAGTGAGATTTCCAACTCCAGAATTAAGAAAACTTAAAAATTTTTCAGCGACACGTTCATCAATCTCTTTTAGTCGTTCATATGCCTTTTTTAATACATCATTCATTAATTAGCACCGAATCATAGTGAACTGACTCCAATGTACCTCTTAAAGTTCTCTAATATCACCCGTTTAATATCCTTAACTTCCATCTCTTTAAGCGTTGCTATTTCCTCTACTGTTTGTGGAATCATATCAGGGCTTAAAAACATGTTTCTGTAATTATATGGTCCATCGCTCTCAGTTAAAATAATGCTAGGATCGGCTTTTTCTACAACTCTGGCATGTTTCTTCTGTATCCTAATCGCTGGATTTATAGAAATAAAGTATCCTTGGGCTTCTATTTCTTTAAGAAGATTTAATGGTCCTGTATACCAGTGAAAGTTTGCTCTTCTTATTCCCTTATCTGTAATAATCTTAAGAACATCCTCCCATGCATTTGGAGCATGTAGATTCAGAGCTAAATCATGCTCAGCTGCGAATTCAACAAATCTCTCAAATATAGGCTTTTGCTTCTCAAAAGTATCGGGGACAAATTTCTTATCTAAGCCTATCTCTCCTAGAATTCTAACATCCTTTGCCAGTTTAAGAACTTCCTCGACGTCCTCTTCCTTAATTTTATCTATATTCCAAGGGTGAATTCCTACAGCTGGGAAGAAATTCTTAAGCTCTTTTGCATATTGAAGAACCTTAAGTGATGATTCATAGTCTTCAGCAACACCAATTATAGCGACCCCTGCTTCTGTAAATTTCATTAAATCCAGCAACTTAAAACCATACGCGTGACAATGAACATCCACATATTCTATCATCTTTAGCACCTATCTAGGCGTCGTAATCGTAAGAATAAAAATTAGAATTTAGGGAAAAACATATCTGTTGTTAAGTTTCATTAGCTTTTAAAAAATTTGTAATTAAAAATGACAAAATAATTACTGCATTATTGAATTATCAGAAAGAGCATTACAATTGATTTTCTGTCTCTTATACACATC
>CBDULE010000042.1:0-9829 GCA_965367995.1 uncultured archaeon
ATATTATCCTAAGGGAGATAAAAGAGCATCACCAACAAACGGCGCATCATATAAGGACAGCAGACATTAACGCTTCTGCTACAAATCGGGGAATAATTCCTGATATTGAAATTTCTGAGATAGTTTTTCAAAATCCCTTCTCTGGTTATTACATTTCTATTAGTGATCTCCTCCCGCTTTACAATATCGAGCGAATAGTAGAAATAGGTAGGAAAAGTCTTGAAACACGCTTAGATAAACTGAATGACCAAAACAAATTTGAAATAAATAAAGTAGGTTTCCTTCACTTGTATCGAGATCTCTTGCCACTTTATTATCTGAATCATCATGAGGAAATATCAAGACTTCTCTTAATATTGCCTGAGGATACTCGTTCCCCTTCTTCCATGAATCTTTCTCATCTCCAAATGACTAGCGCGTTGATGGGCGCCATTACTTGTGAGAATAAGTTTGATTTCTATTTAGTAATGCTTGATATTGGAGGTGTTCAAGACCTTATAAGTCAATCACGTAAGGTTAGGGATTTATGGGGGGCTAGTTACCTTGTCTCATTTCTCAGCGCTTATGCAATCAGAGGACTAGTTGAGGAATTTGGACCTGACTGTGTGCTTAATCCCTCGATATTATTCGCCCCAATGACTAATGCAATTATCTTTGGTAAGAAAGATTTAAAAGATATTCATCTTCCAGTAATTCCTTCTACAGCAGTATTTCTAATTCCTAAGACTAATCCCTCAGAACCAGCTAGTGAAGTCTCCCCAACGTACATAGAAAATTTGCTTAGAAAAAGTCTTAAGAGCGCGTGGAAAAAATTAGTAGACGCATTCTTGGATAATTTAGAAGAACGATTGAATGTTCTCAATGATAAAGAACTCGAAGGTATTATTACGAAAAGACGACTAATAGAAGAGCTAAAAAACCAAGCTAAGAAAGAGCTTATGGAGTCAAAGCTTTTCGACGAATTTTTCACTAAAGTAAGAATAACGATTATTGATTACAAAGAGATTAAGGACAAGAATGTTATAAAGAATATGAGTAAATTAGGAGGCTTCGAAGCATTCTGGATTGCTTATGAAAAAGCGCAGCAGATCGGGAAGAAAGACTGTTTTAAGTATAAGCCTGCAGAGCTAAGTAATTTTGGTCTCTATATCGATCTATTGGGTCGAATTTCTCACTCTAAGAAACATATGCTAAGATTTTCTCATGAGCCAATACAAGAGCATGTTAAAGAATTCACTTGTACTATATGTGGATATAGAATTGGTTTAGTAGAATACGTGCTAAGTGAGAGGCTAGGCATCAACATAAAGAGTGACCCCGGACGAAAAATATATAGAAAAATAAAAAGAAGGTTATTAATTGATCTTGGGGAGAGGCTCTGTGCATTTGATTTGTTGAGAAGGTTACTTTGGGATTTCTTTAAAAAGTGCATTATGCCTAGAAGCGGTGAAAGAAGACAGGATAGGCAGAGAATTCCTTCTGTTGAGGATATCGCTGTAAATTGGTTTTATGCTACAATCCTTTCTATCCTAATTGCATACATTGAAGAAAAAGGGTTAGAAAAAGCCAGTTCAGTAATTGAGAAATTACTTGATAAAATATCTGGAATTCTCAATGCTGTTCCCAGCGAACTTTATAGAGAACGAGAACAAGTTCTAAATCAGCTAATTATCAGATTGCTTAATAGATTATCAGATTTGATTAAAGGCTCAGAGGTTAGTATTGATGAATTAAAAAATCTCATAGAAGAGATACCTCCCCAAGTTTTCTTTCCAGAAGAGTTTATTAAGGTCATGGAGAGAGAATTCATTAGCATGGGGCGCGAAATTGGTGAAGAAGGTAAAAGAATTATTCAGGAGAAACTAAGAGAAAGTTTAAAAGATTTCTATGAATATCTTGATAATCTCTTAAAAGACAAGCCTAAGATAATCTTGCGAGCAAAAAAAGTTCTTCTAAGCGAGATAGCTAATATAATTGGTCTCCCAGAGAATATACTTAAAGAATTCCTCTTGCTTGCTAATCCTCTTATAAAGGATAAGAAAGAAGAGAACTTATTCGAATTAGCTAAGAAGGCTAATATATTCGATAGAGATAAGGATTTAATCATACCAATAGCTCTTAGGCCTATTGACAGATATGTGCTCCTAAGAGCAGATGGAGATGACATGGGAGAATGGATTACGGGCAAGAGGTTCCCTCCATATATTCTATTGCATCATCCTGATATAATTCCGAAGCATATTGAATGTGCGAAAGACATTTCAGAGTTAAGGAGTGTCTTAATCAGAGCAAGACCAATATCTCCAGCAATTCTCTCAAGCTTCAGTTCAACACTCGTAATCAATGCTATATTAATGTCAAAGATAATTGAGGCATTAGGGGGGTTCGTGATATATTCTGGTGGGGATGATATCTTAGCATTATTACCTCCTGAGACATGGTTCTTAGCTTATCTCTTAACGAGATCGCTTTTTTCTCGAGAGATTTCTCTCCTATACTGTCTAAATGGTTTTGAAGATGGAATTTATACATATGGACTTGGCTGGAGAGCAACTATTAGCTATGGCATAATAGTAGCTGACACCAAAGCCGATCTTAGTATGGTTGTTAAAGAGTCCAGGGAGCTAGAAGAGAAGAGTAAGGGGAGGATATATTATGATAAAGAGCAGGGAATGAAAAGAGTAAAAGACGCCGTTACAGTATCACTCTGGTCACGGGCTGGGCCAATAAGGACAGCACGTGCATTGCAGAATGTACTTCTTAAAAGTCCTAAAGCGGATAAGTTCCTTCCCATCCGTATAATTGATGAAGCAATGTTAAACTTTCAATATAAGGATCTCTCACAGATCGAGAAGATTGCCAAGAAGTATATTAATGTATACATTAATGAATTCATAAAGAAAATAAGAGAAGATGAAACTGATAAGAGTAAAATTGTATACATCGGTTTATCCCCAGCTAAGGCTTATTACCCCATTATGGATTCATTGCTTCTCATGGTATTATATAAAAGAAACGTTGTTTCGAGGAGATTCCTCTACACGCTGGAAGAATATAGGATGAAAAAAGAAATTCCTCAAGAACTTTTGCTTTATGAGATGAAATACTACTTAGAGCGAAGATTGGCTATTAAGGAGTCTTCCGAGACGATAAGGAAATTACGAGAAAAACTATTAGACTATTTCATTAGGAGGTTTAAACAAGCCGATGATGAGCAATTATCCGAGATCTGGTCGCTTACTTTAATTCTTGATGAATCGCTCCAAAACTGCAAAATATGAGGTGAAAGAGTTGAGTGATAAGGAGTTCTGTAAATTTATAATTTATCCTGTTAGCAGAACGCTATACTTTGGGAGTTCGCTATCAATTGAGACAGGGGGAGTAGGTTATACGAGAGTTCTCCCTCCCCCATCTACATTAGCTGGTATGATTAGAGGAGCCCTACTAAGCGAGGATCCTAATGTTATATTTGACAGTAAGCTATTTGGAAAGGAAATTAATGGAGATTACTACTATGATTTTACTGGATGGAGAATAATTGGCCCATATTTGATCTATGATGGAAACACGCGCGTATTATATTATCCTCTTCCATTATTGTTTTTAGCTAAAAAAGAAGCGGAGAAAAAGGAGATAGTCCTTATAAAACCTACGAGAGATCATCTTGAATTGCTAAAAGGAATCGATGCTAGTGCACATGATTACATTCTAGTACCTAACTTCAGATTTACTGATAAGGGTATAGAAGATCTAGATTTTTCTGAAGGCTTTATTAAGATGGAGTATTTAATGGATCTTCTCTCTGGGAAGCGTGATGAAATAGAAGTTAAAGAAGAAGATTTTCCAATTGTTATTTTAGGAAGTCTCTCAAGGAAGCTTGAAGATGCAGGCATTTTAAAAATTGAGCGTACGATTGGAATAGGCCTTGATTACAAGAAAAAGACGATTAAAATAGAGGAGGGTAGAGGGCATACATATGTTACAGCGAAAATTGCTTTAGCTTCTCAGTGGAAATACTTTTTCGCGATAATAGCAGATGAGGACGTTGCTGATAGAATTCGCAATGCACTCGATGGAAAGATTCTAAGGCTAGGTGGTCGTGGGAGTTTAGTTGAAGTTAAGGAAGTATCAGATGTGGAAATGATTGAAGAAAAGCTATGGGAAGAGGGATTTCTGGAGAACGAATTTCTCTTATATTTCACCAATCCAGCTGTTCTTTCAGATGATAGAGGACTCGATACATTTGATCTAACAAGAGCTTCGAAAGGAGCACTTGAAGTAAAAGCATACGCTATAAAGCAGACTCTAATTAGTGGTTGGAGCATTAAGAAGAAGATGATAAGAGAGACGCATTTTGGTATTGAGATGGGTTCCTCGTATTTTGTTAAACTAAAAACCTCTGATTATACGTATCAAAATTTGCTTTTTGACAGATTTTTTGTAAATGAAAAGTATAGAGGAGCTTTCGGATCCTGTCTTATCGGGTATATTTAAAAGAGGGTGGTTATATGAGTGAAGAAGAGACGTTTACTGCTTATAAATTGGAAGATATTCTAGTCATTTTTTCCGATACCCCTCTCTATCCTGGAGGGGAGAGAGAAGAAAGTATAATCGATTTAACAGTTCAGCGTGATCCACTTAAAAATTTGCCAATAATAAGAGCAACAAGCATAAAGGGATCTCTTAGATCTCTGGTGCATCTATCAAAAGGAGAAAATTATGCGAAAATAATTTTTGGCTCTGAGGAGAAGGCTGGAGAAATACTATTACTTGATGCTAACATACTACTCTATCCAGTAAGGTCGGATATCGAGCCATTAGTATTTACAACTTCGCCTCTCCAGATTAACGATTTAAACAGATTTTTAAGCATGAGAGAGGATAAGAAAGAAAAGAGTGATGAAATTATAAGATTTGAAGAAGAAATTGAAGAGGGTACTGCTTTAGCACCTCGAGGCTCTCCTCTCGTAGATAAGACAATAGAAATCTTTGATGAAATTCCCATACATGTTAAAGGGGATGAAGCTCCCTCTAATTTAGCGAATTGGGTTGTGAAGAAATTACCTGATTCTTCAGCCTACGACTATATCAAAAGAAAGATAAAGGAGAACTTGATAATTGTAAACGAGAGTACATTCCAGCATATAGTAGAGAGAGGACTAATAAGAATAACTAGGATACGGCTAAAATACGAAACAAAGACAGTGGAATCTGGTGCTCTTTTCACTCAAGAGCTTATACCCCCGTACACGATATTCTTTGCTGGTATTCTGGTTACAAAGCGTAAATTAAGGAAAGAATCAGAGGAATTCTTGAATAGTTTAAGAAAAGGCATTAGGATATCTCTTGGAGGAGACGAAACTACCGGTAAAGGTCTAGTGTTCTGTAGACTCTGAGGTGATGACTATGGTAGCAAAAAAAGAGATTTATGAAGACATTTGGAACTTTGTTAAGAGAGTTCAAGAAGTAGTTAAAGAATTTGAAAAATATAAACTAGATAGAAGGGCTCGGAGAGCGCTTGCAATTCTTCAATCTCAAGGTATCGTTGATCTGCTTATATTCGGATATAGCAAGGCTGGTAAAAAAGGAAAGAGCGGTAATAACATGATAGAGGAGCTTCATAAAGCCTATACTGGGGCTTCTCCAAATGTTGATTTAGGAGGAGAAGAAAACGGTGAATGGTGTTTGATAACCTATTTCATTATAACAAACCCTATGAAGAGAATGAAGCTCTTTGCAAATGGGAAATCCGTTGACTTATTATCAAATTTAAAGATTCTCTTAGAACAAGACCTAAAGAAGATATGGAAGTTAGAAAAATTGACAGCTCAATATTTAAATGTCCTTGCAAGAATCTGGCAAGCATATAGTTCTGGGTGAAAACTAATGGTGCAGTCAAAGAGGATTATTCCCCTAATCTATATTAGTTTAACAGAAGTACATTATGGGGACGTGCCTACACCAGCGAGCATCGCAGACCTTCCAATATATCGTGATTCTTTTGGTAATATTGTACTAAGAGGAGAGGGAATAAAAGGCGCTATTAGATCTCAATTAACTTTGAGAGAGAATGTAGATAAGGAGATTATTAAGGCATTATTTGGTCCAGAACCAGGGGAAAGAGAGAAGGCATGGAGAGGAATAATAGAATTCCTAGACGCTTTTCTTCTTTTCATACCAGTAATGTCTGGACATACTAGGATAGCCTATATCACAACACCGAGCCTAATAGCTAGAGCAGCTAT
This sequence comes from uncultured archaeon, assembly GCA_965367995.1. Classification (GTDB taxonomy): domain Archaea; phylum Asgardarchaeota; class Njordarchaeia; order Njordarchaeales; family Njordarchaeaceae; genus Njordarchaeum. The sequence goes on from CBDULE010000042.1 coordinate 6,246, forward strand.
GTTCCTCGATGTAGCTTATTGGGGTGGAGGGAAGTTAAAGGAAGTTTTAGGACGTATGGCGGTAGATGCGGATAAGCTTCTTGATATATCTACTGCGCTGTCCTCAAGAAATACGCAACAAGGACTTTATAATGTTGCTGGAGAAATAACGCTTCTAAATGTTCCACATCCTATTGCATATGCACTGAAGGATTTCATCAATGTCTTGCTTGAGAAAGCAGATCTAAAAGAAATCATTACTGATGATGATTTTGATGTGTTAATAGTTCACGATAGGACATTTCAGATAATACTCTCGAAGGCAATTTTAATAAGGCCTGGAGTAAAATTAAAGGGCTTTAATGATAGCGGAGTCTATCAGAAAGTGGTAGATACTGGTCCTTGGTTTGAGGAAGAGTTACCGCCCTTCTCTATATTTATTGGAGGAGTATCAACTCGTATTAAGGAAGAGTTTCCTTTCGATCTTTATAGCGTCATTATTAAGTTGGGCGAATTAGGATTTAATAGAATAGAAATCCTTAACAAGAGCTTAAATTCTTCCGATAAGTGGGTTAAGATACCCATTGGAGAAATTAAAAACTTCATAGAGAGATATGCTAGTATAATTCAATTAGGAGCCAATGAGACATTAGCTAAGGGTATTCTGCAAATATTAACAATTACCAAGGACATTCAGATAAAATATCAGTCTCAAAGCTCAAATAATGTACAAACTATTAAACCGCGGCCTTTGATAATAGAGAAATATTCCACTAGTCTGAAAGAGATAATTGAGAAAACAAGCGAATTTGGAATTCCTAATAAAGCAGATGAAGTGAAAGGAAAATTATCAAGTTTACCAGAGAGGATTGGAAGACTAGGCCTCATTCCAACCTACATGTTCTACACTAAGACTAAACGAGACACTGAAGGTAAGGGCTATGTTGAGATAATCAAATTGCTCGAGATAATTGATGAGAAAATATTTTCCGAAAACTTTGAAGAGCTCTCCAGAAAGATAATATCTGGTGAAGCTAAGAAGGACGATATAACACGCTTTCTCTTGGCATATAAAAGAGTACTAGACCTCGCAACTAGATTAAAATATATTGGGAGAGCGTATGCTAAGGGGTGAGGTGAATTTATGCCCCCAAGTAATTTTCTTCAGGAAATAATCAATACATGTACACGATTATTAATAGAAAGCTCAACAAAAAAGGAATATAAGGAGAAACTATTCAAGGATTCCAAGGAGCTATTAAAAATCGTAGAGAAAATAAATGAGAACTGCGAAAAGATCTGTAAGAGAAACGAGAAATATTTAAACCTAATAATTAATAGGCTCAATTCTCTAAGAGGCAAAACTGTAGAGACTGTGTTAGCGAGGACAAAAACCAGATTGCTAGTAGATGTTTCTTCACCATTCGGATGGCTAGTTGATGAGATAGGATTAGCTTGGCATCCTATTCTTGACACTCCCTACATACCTTCAAGCGAAATAAAAGGAGCTGTCAGAGCAGCTATCGAGTTTGAAAAAGGACGAGAAATAGCGGAAATAATTTTGGGCTCTGGTGCCTCAGCTGGCCAAGGAGGACATATATCTTTGGTGGAATTTCTTCCTGCACTGCCTATAAGGTGCGAAAATAAAGAATTACTAGAAATTGATGTACTTACCCCAATGTATAAGGAGCCAGGTTTTGAACACGAAGCAAAACCTACCCCAATAACCTTACTTGTTGTTCCTCCAGGGGTATATTTTGAATTCGTTTACCTGATTGATCATACCAGACTAGAGGAATGGAAAGACATAGAAGCCATGATTGATGATCGCATTCCAAATATTGTTAGACGAGCTTTAGAAAAAGCCTTGAGGGTTCTAGGAATCGGGGCAAAAACATTTTCTGATTATGGAAGATTTGAAATAATAAAAACATGAGGTGAGTTCTTCATGAAGAAATTAATGAGTATAAAAATCTCTTCTTTAACACCAATCATGTTGGGTGGATATAATACATTCTTAGATTACATAGTGAGACCTACAACGCTAAGGGGAATCTTGAGATGGTGGCTAAGGGCTATCATTGCGGGAGCCGCAATTCACCTTAACAAAGATCCGGTCGATGCTGTAAAAAGGATAGTTCCTAAATGCCTAGGGGGAACAGAGGAGGAATCAAAATCAAGCAGGATAAAAATATTGGTAGAAGGAAACATCATCAAGTTGCGTAAAAAATTATGGAAAGAAATTAGACCTAGAGAAGGAAGAGAGTTTAGAGTTTCTATCAATTTTGATCATCAAAGAATGCAACTCCTATATATGGCAATTGATAAGGATATACTAAAAGAGCTGGATATTAAGAGTAAAAAAGATTTTGAAAGGAAAAAAAGAGACTTTGAAGATAAGCTATTAGAGAGGCTAAGTGAGCATGTGGGAAGTATAAAAGAGGCAAGATTGGAAATATACACTTTCTCTTCAAAAATTGATATCGAGGATCAACTTATATGCATGACACTAATTCTCGCATTATTGTTTAATGGTATTGGAAAAGGAGCGAGAAGAGGACTGGGAGCGGTTAAAATCACCGAAATCAATCTCCATGATAAGGTTATTAAGGATGCTTTCTTAGAAATATTGCCAAACTTAGAACGTCCTACCTTTAATCCTGAGATACTTAAAAGATTAATTCAAAAAACATTAGACATCGCGAAAGATGTGGTGAGAAAACAAAAGGAGAACATTAAAGATTTAGCTATAAGAGATTTACCGCCAATTCCAGCTTTGCATCAAGAATTTGCTAAGATCTATATCATTAACACTAATGGCAAAGATTTGTATGATATTATTTGCGAAATTAATAAAGTGCTATTTCTGAGACAACATCCAATGGGGCTAGGAATAAAATTAAGAGGTATTAAAAACCCAAGGCAAGCTGTGAGGGTGATAGGTCATTACATACTTGGACTCCCAAGATCCGCGCGCGGAAGGACAAGAGATGGCATAGAGTTAAATATTCACGCCTCAGAGCTAAAGTTTCTGCAGCAAAATTTAATTAGAAAAATAGGGAAAACGGGGATAGTATACTTTAGGAATAATGAAGAAGCTCGAAGAGCGTCTCCAATAATTTTATCAGCGATAGATGATTATAAGGTATCAATTGTGATGTTCATTTCAAAAGACTGGCCAAAGACAAGTCCTAATGAAAAACTGATATGGTTAACTACCAAGCCTCTTCGAGGAAGGAGAATTTCAATTCCAAGGCTAAAAGAGGCCTATGATATGGTACAAGCGTACATAGAGAGAAAGTTAGGATCTGTAATAGGCGTGGACAGAATTAATCGTATCTTCCCCTAACATTATTTAACCCCATCTTAGAATTTTCTTTATTCTACTACCTAACTAAAATGAGAACAAACTTCTTGTAGTCTTTCCTTTCTTTCAATTCCTTTTTAGGTTTTTCTTTATTCTACAAAACGGTTGCGAAGTATATGTATATTCTCCACCGATCATAGTATTTCAATTCCTTTTTAGGTTTTTCTATATCTGTCTCTTATACACATCTCCGAGCCCACGAGACCTCTCTACATCTCGTATGCCGTCTTCTGCTTGA
>CBDULE010000043.1:0-9291 GCA_965367995.1 uncultured archaeon
GGCTTCTTTCCAGGAACAACTCTAAGACCCATCTTCTTAAGATAGAGTATTACCTCCTCTTTTTTCACCCTGTGTCTCTCTGGTATCTTAGATTTCCTTAACCTTCTTCTAGCAACCCTATAACCGGCCCTCTCCATAGTCACTGAGACATCAAATCCAATTGTTCCAAGCTCTGGATCATATCGAGTTCCTGGAAGCTTTATGTGCTCATCGATTCCAAAGGAGAAATTTCCATATTTATCCATCGAGCCTTCATATACTTTAAAGTCGTAGACTGAAATTGCTCTCTTTAGAAAATCAAATGCTTCTTGACCTCTTAAAGTAATTACCCATCCTATTGGTTGTTTCTTATGAATGTCAAATTGCTTTATCGTCTTCTTAGCTCTTATAAGTTTTGGTTTTCTACCCGTAAGCTCTTCAAGGATTTTTCTAGCTTTCTCTAATGGCTCTCCAGATTTTCCAACAGAACAATTAATGACAACAGCAAATATCTTCGGAACTAACATCTTATTGGGAAACTTATCTGGATATTTCTTAAGGAGTTTCTTAATCACTTCTTCCTCATTTTTTGCAAGCTTTAAGCCCATTGATTTAGCTAATTCTTCAACTTTCTCCATGTAGTCTTGCTTTTTAGCCTTCTTTGCCATAATCCCTCACCTTTTACTCGGGGAATGGCCATCTCTTTCTCATTATCTCTTCCACTTCTTTCTCAGTTGGAAGCGTTATTTCTGGTGTTTTTTCTCCTATTGGAAGAACATAATCTAACGCTGTAAGAAATTCCTCTCCAGTTGGTGTTTTTATCCTGGCAGTACTAGCACGAGCTCCCATTGCTATAATCTTTCTAATTTCAACGACCGAGCCGTGAACTCCCATGTGCCTTCCAGCAGTTATAATCCCATATATTCCCTCCTTAAACCTAATATGTTTTACAATTTTCTGCTCAGGAACTGTAATTACGAGGCTATCGCCTACAAAGTACGTATCGAGAATCTTACGTCTTTCTTCATCACTGGACACTTTGAAGAGTATGTTTCTACCGTCCTCCAAATTCAACTGAATGTTTGCTCCTTTTACATATCTCTTGCCGATGATCCTTACAATCTTAATTTTAGCCTCTTCTGGAGTAATTCTATGCAAAACAAGTCTTCTTCTAAAGGGAAGCACCCTGTAAAATTCGCCGGTCTTAGTTATCTCAATAACATCCATTAGGCCTACTGGAAATTTATAATCTGTAATTACTCTCCCATCAATCTTAATTACTCTCTTACTTAGTATTTTCTTTACTTCTCTGAGAGTTCTAGCATAACGAAGAACATCTCTTATAATAATGCCAAGTGGAATGCACATATTAGCGGGATGTGGTCCAGGAGCTGGTTTTATTACGAATTTTCCTCCTACTTTCCTAGGAACAGGAAATACGATTGGAGCAGCAATTCTCTTTAATTGCTTTCTTTGCCCATGCTTGGTCATTCTTCCTCACCTTCCTCCTTTCCCTCTTCACTCTCTTTTAATATTTCCTCAATAATTTCTTCCTCGCTTTCCTCCTCTTCTATTACTTCTTCCTCAGCAGGTAGTATCTCTTCAAGGGATACTTCTTTAAGCTTAGCTTTTCTCTCAAAAGCTTTTCTTCTCTTAGGGTCTGATAAATCTAACTCTAATATTGCCACATTCCATGGTCTTATAGGTATGTGAACAATAGTTCCATCGCTTCTTTTCCTCGTTAGAGAATCGAGGTATATAAAGAGCCTTTTAACATTAACCCTAATAACTTTACCTACTTGATTCTTATATTTTCCCTTTCTCACAATTACTTTATCACCAACCCTTACAACAAATCTCCTAATCCCATACTTCTCCCTAGCTTCAGGAGCTAAAGGCGCAACCATCAATTTCCTCTTCCTATGAAGAGGAGCTTCATAAATCATATATTTCCTCATCTTTCTTGGCTGAGAGGACCATTTAGATGAAACTTTCATAAGATAGCACCTCCCATTCATCATACTATAATTCTGGCGATTTTACCTACAGCAGGCCATCTTCTAGCAGCCTCTCTTGCGATAGGCCCCCTAATTTCGCTTCCTATCGGCTCACCTTCTGGGTTTATTAGAACCGCTGCATTATCCTCGAATTGTATCCATGTACCATCCTTTCTCCTATATGGCATTCTTTGTCTAACAATAACTGCCCTAACTATCTTTTTCCTCATCTTTGGCGTTCCTTCTTTCACTACAGCTACAACAACATCTCCTAACGTAGCTCTCGGAATTCTTCTCCTGACACCTTTATATCCCAAAACCGCAATTACCTCAAGTATTTTTGCTCCAGAGTTGTCCGCACATATTAATTTTGTTGTAACATTTATTCCTGGTGCTCCTTTTGTTTTGGGAAACGCGGCTGCTTTACGTTTTGGCATATTCCTTCACCACATACTCTTACAGTTAATCTCCACTAATAATAACGCGTTTAAATAAAAATTCTAAGCTTCATGAGCTCTCTTCACTATTTGAACTATAACAAACTTTACTGTTTTAGCTATTGGTCTTGTTTCAGCTATTTTAACCACATCTCCTTCTTTAGCATCGATACATGGTGGATTATGAGCCTTTATCTTCGAGCTTCTTTTCTCGTATCTCTTATACTTCTTATCTCTCCAAATATAATCAATTCTTATTACAGCTGTCTTTTGCATTTTCGCTGATACTACAACACCTTCTAAAACTCTCCCATGAACTCTTATCTTTCCATGAAATGGGCAGTAAGGATCATTACACGTTCTCTCGGGTGGTGGAAACATTCCTGCCAATTCTATCTCCTCCTTCCAAGTCTCCTTAACAATCTCATCCTTCTTGCCAATATAACACCATCGATAATAATTTTTGTCTTATCATCAAATTGAATCTCAAAAATAGAATTTCTCTTTGGAATAAAAATTCTTCTATTATCTTCGAGCATGATTTCGATCATATTTCGAGTTTCAAATGTGATAATACCTTCTTTACCAATAAGTTTAGGATTTGAAGAAAAAATTACTTTAATCCTCTTTCCTAATAAACTTCCCAAAATTCTTTTAGGAATGATCAAAGTAATTAAACCTCTCCTAACTCTCTCATAATAGTGAGAATCCTAGCAATGTCTTTCTTCGTTTGCTTAATTTTTGCAGTTTCTTTCAGTGCGCCTCTTGACTTTCTTGCTAATAGCCCCATCAACATCATCCTTAGTTTTTTCAGTTCCTCTTTTCTCTTTTCTGGGGACCACTTCCTTATTTCATCCGGTCTTAATGGCATAACTCCTCACCATGCTTATTCACTAATTGCTTCTTCAATTGCAGCAGATTCTCCCGTAACGCCAAGTTGCTCTAAGATTTCTTTAGCTTTATCATCTATCATCTTCTTAAACTTCTCTATGTCCCCGCTAATCTCCTCTATTGGCTTTACTCGTATTCTATCTGGCAATTTCTCAGCAGCTTCTCCTTTTACTATCTTGACCTGAACACCTATAACTCCTGTCTTAACTAAGACGCTTGCTTTTCCTATATCTACGAATTTTTCAGCTGGTTCTCCTGAGGATAGAAGAATACCCGTAGCAAATCTTAACCTTTTAGCTCTTCTCCTTTGAAGCTTTCCTCTAATCCTAATCTCCACTCCTAGCGCGTTTTTTCTCATCACTCTATTCATTACAGAATAAGCAATTCTCCTAACTGGAATGCCTCTACCTATTGCTCTAGCAATCTCTTCAGCTAAAAGCTGAGCATTAAGTTCGGGATCCTCACCTATTTTCTCAAGATCTCTAACATCAACCTTGACCAATTGTATGTTAAACTTCTCTTTTATCCTATCAATTAACTCTTGGAACCTCTTTCTCATCTTTCTACCTATTAATCGCTGTGGGCTCTTAACATACAATATCAATCTATATCCCATTGATGTTGGTAATAGATCCATTTTTGCATAGCCTACCGCAGGAGGAATCTCTTCCTTAAGAAACTCGTGAAGGCTCTGTTTTAACATAAGTTGCTTGAGTATCCTCTTATGCATTGTTCCAGAGGCTGTCGGCATAGACATGCTTACTCACCTTCACTAATTTCTTCACCTTCTTCCTTTAATTCTCCCTCTGATTCACTTAAAACTTCTTCGCTTTCCTCCTCTTCACTTAAAAGCTCGATGTGCTCTTCTTCAGCTTCTTCTTCCTCAGTTGTTTCAACTTTTTCTTCCTCCTCAGCAGCTGTTTCTTCTAATATACTCTCAACCGTAGCTTCTTCAGCTTCACGGATAGCTTCTTCAAGCTCCTCTTCTGGAAGTTCCATAACTACTACTTCAACATTAACTCCTGTTTTAACCATCCAACCCCTAAAAATACCCGGACCCCTTCTGTCTGGTCTTCTTCTTAATTTTCTGCTCTTATGTGTAGCAAACCAAATAATTTTTAGTCTATCCTCATTTAGATTCTTCTGTCTAGCATTGTTTAAAGCGTTTCTTAATACTTTCAGCAAGTATCTTGCAGCTTTCTGAGGATATCTTCCCGCTGGCCATTTAAATTCATGCATTCCTTTTCTATGACCAACATTTCCCTTAAACCTTTTGAAGGGGACTGGTTTTTCAAGCCTCGCAACTTTTTCGAGATATTCAATTGCTTCCTTTAACATCATCCCCCTTTCCATTATTGCATTTGCTATCTCCCTAGCATGCTTCCATTTAATGGGAAGCTCATATCCTCTTGCTAAGGCTATTTTGGATGTATCTGGAAGCTGGTTAATTGGAAACGAATATCCCTCCCGTCCTTTGCCCATCTCTTATCGACCTTGTTCAGCTTATGCTTCAATACATACTCTACTCATATATTAAGCTTTGACTGGTTAGATATATCATGCTGATAAATAAGGGGGTTTATCTCTTAATAATAAAAGTTTGTTGTAGTTTTAGGGAACAGGTTGGTGCTCTTGGAAGCTTTCTTTTTGCTCCTGGTTACTATATTTATGTTGGCTCTGCGTTGGGACCAGGCGGTCTTTTAAAGAGAATTTGTAGGCATCTCAAAAAGGAAAAGAAATTGAAATGGCATATTGATTATCTTACAGTAAATCGAAACGTTAAGATCGTTAGTATTTTCCTACTTAGAACTAATGTGCGCAAAGAGTGTTGGCTCTCTGATATTGTATCTAAATATGGTAAGCCTTATATCAAAAAGTTTGGAGCAACCGATTGCAAATGCTATTCTCATCTTTATAAGATTGATAAGAAAGCCTTAACATTGCTCTCTTCTGAACTGAGAAAGCTCGGATTTGAGGAATTTAATGCTGACTCATTCTCTAGGCTCTGTGATTAGCTTCCTTAAAAAATCAAGATTTAACATCATAACTGCTCTAACTTCTTCTAGAATTAAAACTTCATAGCTTTCACGCCTTATTATTTTAAAGAAACCTTCTACTTCCTCCACATTCGATGACAACGCTCTTATTATTTTATCTAACCATATTATCTCTTCACTCATGCAATCATACTCCATTAATAGCTCAGTATGAAACTCGTCAAGAAAGTCCTCTAAACCTTTCATCTCCAGGGAGACTAATATTTGTTCAAGTTTTTCCTGCTTCTTCTTTACAGTATTCTTGTATCTAATCAAAGCTTCTAATGGATCCCCCATCTCTCCGGTAATTAAAAACGCTGTTGCTTCCTTAATGTCAACCTTATTTTCGATTATTTTCCAGTTTAAAATGCCGCGATCAAAATCATAGTAAGCACAAATCCATCCGTTCCTTTCTCCCTTTACGATATTAATAATTTCCTCAGGAATGTGAAATTCCATTCCCTCTAGTTTAATTATAGCCCCAAATTCCTTCATTAAGCTATAATCCCTCCGTAATTTCTTATCTCACCATAAATGGGGATTTTCTCTAAGAGTTCTGGGCTTATAATTTTAGTTTCATCGCCTATTCTTTCGATAACAAGCTTGCCTCCATAATATGTATTTTTTGCTTCATGTTTGAATAAATCATCTATGTAAACATATCTTAATCCAATTTCTTTAGCTATTTTGTACGCTAGAAATAATTTTTCATTCCTTGTTGGAGCTCTATTCGATTCCGGAGAATAAAATCTCTTTATATGAACTGGTATAGAATCATCTAGATTAAGAACCCATTCAAAGAACGCTTTTAGCTCATCCTTTCTATCGTTGACATGTTCAACAACCACATACCTTATTTCAAGAAATTTATCGTTTTTAACAAGAAATTTAGTTGCTTCTTTCGCATACTTTAATGCACTTCTAGAAATCGTTAAATGAGCGTAAGAACCTTTAGAAAAACCGAAGAAGACTATCATGAAAAAGTCAGTTTTTTCGACATATTTCTTAAGAATTTCTTGATTAAGAAAACCATGTGTTATAAGCCCCAATGCTTTCCTGACCTTAATTTTATCCAAAAGTTCATAGTTTTTTCCACTATTGCAAGATAAAATTACGACATCTCCCTCGATACTTTCTCGTATTTCGAATAATCCTTTTGCAAAAATGTGTGGATAGAGACAATCTTTACATCCCAGATTACAACCAAATGTTTCAACAAAAAGAACGTAGTTCCCAGGATAAACATGATAAAAGCCCAATTCTTCAATTTTCTTAGTCGAAAGTTTTACTCTTGGAACTAAGAATTTCCCACAAATTGATACATCATTGCATTCGAAAGGACACGCTATGCATTTAAAGAAAGCCATTCTAAAAATTCCCTCGCACTAATCTTCATTCTTCTTGCTTTTTTCTTTATTACCTCTGCTGTTTTCGTCCCATATTGAATAGCTTTCTTTTCTCTTAAAGCGATTTTCTTGGGAATTCCAAGTTGGAGAGCTAGCTTTCTAAGTATATATTTTCTTATGCTATGCTTTATTTTCATCGAAAGAGGAATAGAAAGAGCTAAAGAAACAATCCTTTTATCTAAGTAAGGAAATCTAACCTCCACGCTATTAAACATCGCGCAATGATCGTCTCTCTCAAGGTTCTTTAAATATAAATTTCTGAAATCTTTCATCATCTCTTCTTCAGGATTTGAAAGTCTCAAGTATTTATGATATCCACCAAATAACTCATCAGCTCCTTGTCCAGTCATAAGTACTTTAAATCCCAGTTCTTTAGCGAAACGAGATGCAATAAAAATTGGGACTCCTATCATAATCTTCATCACATCAAATTCATCAATCACCCTAGGCAAAAAAGACGCGATGTTTAACATATGTTTTTCTGAGAATTCATAAACTTTTAGTGGAATTTTAAGCTCCTCAGCTGCTTCTTTAGCATTTTTAATATCAATTGAATTTGAAAGTCCAACAGTGATTGCTTCGAAATCTAAGTTATAATCCTTAGATATCTTGGCAATTATTGTACTATCTACTCCTCCAGAAAATAAAATTCCATAGCTATCATAAGCTCTTACGAGGATGGAATCAATTAAAAATTCCTTAAGATCCTTAATGACTTTTTCCTCATCGTTTATTTCAGTTTCCTTATGAGAATCCTCAATTATTCCACTTGAAATACCATCTCTCGAAACTATAATGTATTCCCCTGGAAGAATCCTATTATAAGCGGAGCAGAAGGGTTTTAATGCCTTCCTCTCCGATGCAAAAAATATACCTCTATCATTTTTACAATAAAAGAGGGGCCTTATCCCAAAGGGGTCTCTAAACGCAAAAATTGTTTCATCTACTATATCAAGAATAAGTGTTGCAAAATCCCCATTAATCATTTTAATGCTATCTAAACCTTCCTCAAATAAATGGAGAAAAACTTCAGAATCCATATCTGTATGGAATATATGACCTTTTTTTCTAAGCTCCCTCCTTAATGGTTCATAATTATATATTTCTCCATTATGCGCTATCCATAATAATCCTGATTCATTACTAATTGGTTGGACTCCTTTACCCACTAATGCTAACCTATTATGCCCTATACCGATAGAGCCCTTTATATCATCCAAATTAAATGGGTTATCCGCAAAAAATTTGCTTTCATCTGTAACAATTCCAGAACCTTCAGGGCCCCTATGATTTATTAAAATCAGCATTTTCCTAAGAGATTCTCCCGCAATATTTGTGTTATTTAAAAATACTCCAGCAATTCCGCACATTAGATCTCAACTTGTTTTAAAAACTCGTTAAAACTTTTAATCACTGGTTTGCCAGCATTAAGGATTAATTTTACGTTTTCTTTCCCAATTATTACCGTGCCAAAAATCTTCTTTTTGACAAGCCTCTGAACGATTTTGGCTATTACATCCGTATCCAGTGATTTATCAAATTTAACTTCTACAGCTTTACTATCAGCCTCTAATCTGATACTTAATGAATTCTTATCAATCTCATATATTTGCATCTTCACATTCTCATTAATCATTTCTCCTAATCTTCTCGCAACTTCTAATGCTTCCTGGCTTATCTCTAGATACATATACGTGGCATTTTTCCATACGCTTATCAATGATAAAGCTTCCTTCACGTTCTTGGAAAAAACTTCCAGCGTCTTAATAGACTCATTTCTGTAAGTTATAAATTCCTTATCACTTGTAATTAATGTTACCCAGTCAAGCCTTTCATTAAACTCTGAAACGATCTGGCAAAAGTTCAAAATATTATCAGTTGTCAGTAATATTTGCACTGGAAGTTTTTCTGGATTAAGATCTTTTAAACATTTTAGAGCATTAAGGGTCATACCTTCTGAAAATATAAGCTTGATAACTCTTGAACTCAGTTCTTCAGATCCTCTAGAGAAAATTGATACTAATTCTCTTAATAGCTCTGGCTTGATTTTATTGTAATTGAAACTAAGCGTAACCCTGTTTCCCTGAAAAGCTAGCATAAAATCAGTTTTTGCGGAGTCATTAATTGTAACATATAGGCTTTTTTTATCACTTAGAGGAATTTCTGAAAGAGCAAGTTGTCTAAAGAACTCTGAGAACACACCTTCAGTATAAAACTCAATGATAACGTTTCGGAATTTTTCTGCAATTCCTTTAAGAGCATCTGACGATACAAATCTTGATTCCTTGAGTTTTGTTTTTGATATTTTAAGTCGTTCTAGGGGCTTATAGGACATTTCATAAAACACCCTTAATTAATCTCTCATCATTTAATTGTCCTGTTAGTTTATATTAATCTCATTTTTAGCTAAATGCTAATAGATAAAAATGCTTATTAGCAAAATTTAGCAAAATCCAACTTGATATTTCTTTTGGTGAAAAATTTGAAGGATTTTTCATCAAGCATAGTAGTAGCAATTGATTTTATTCCCAAAGTAGGTATAGAG
>CBDULE010000044.1:0-9064 GCA_965367995.1 uncultured archaeon
CGGCGACCACCGAGATCTACACCGTCTAATTCGTCGGCAGCGTCAGATGTGTATAAGAGACAGATGCTCTTCAATTCCTCCTTTAATAACTTTTTTACATCATTTCTTGTTAACCCTCTTGATTCCAAATAGAATATAACCTCTGGAGAGATGTTCGATATTGATACCGCATGTCTTGCCTCTTTTATATTATCAGTTCTTATAGACAGGAGGGGTGCTCCAATGGCTTTTGATTTTTCCCCTATGTTGTAGGTTCTACTTTCTACAACTATTGAACCTTCTTTGCTCTTCCTTGATACTTCACCGATAGCTCTTATGCTGACATAAGCCTCATCATCAGCCAGTCCAAGACCTAAAAATTTCAATTTATTATTGCTTCCTAAAAGCAACCCTTTGAAATAATAATCAACCTTACTTGTCCCTTCTCCTAATATCGCGATATTAACATTAGCGACCGAATTTTCTCCATCCAGATAAATGAAAAAATCTTCCCTATGCATTAAACCATTCTCAAGTAAGCCACCGTATTTAACTTTAGCAAAACCATTTAGCACAAAAATTTTTGCTGAATAGCTTGGAGAAACGTTGGAAGGAGCACTTCTGCTCACAACTTCGATTTCTGAATTTTTATGGAGAATAAACTCAAGGACTGTTATCATTGATGACAGGCTTTCATCACGCTCCACAATTTCTATTTTCGCTTTAACACCCTCTAAGACATGAGTAATTATATGATAGGATTCTAACACTTTTTCATTGATTTTGGAAGACAGCGTTATTTTATACTCTCCCGATTCCTCTATAACCAGTTTTTTGACATCCATTAACGAGGCATAATGCAATGCATGAATCTTAGTATCATTGAATTTTAAAATAAAATCACTATCCTTAATCATTTCCTCCCTAAATGGGCCATTAATTTCAATTCCAGATACTTTAATGCCATCTGGAAGTCTATATTCGTCAAAAAGTTTCCATTCTGTATAATACGCTATTGTTGGTGAATCTCTTATTAACTGATATGGTAATGAATTAAGCAATTTTTTTGCTTTTTCGACGATTGATAGCATTTCATCCAACACCTCCTACTTCTGAGAATTCTAGGAGTATAACATTTCTCAGAATTGCGGCCATATCAAATGGAAGTTCCTTAATTAGATCATGAATGAATCCAAGTACTAAGAGGCTTTTCGCTTCATTTTCTGTCAGTCCTCTGCTCTCAAGGTAAAAGAGAACATCTTCACTTATTCTTCCAGCAGTGGCCTCATGCGTCACTTCAGCTGTAGGCTCCAATACCTGATTATGCGGTATGGTTTCAGCTTTTGATTTATTATCCAGGATTAAGCTATCACAAGAAACTGTTGCTGTTGCATGCTTAGCTCCCTTTCCTATATAAACAAGACCTCTATATGTTGTTAAACCTCCCTCCGCAGCAATGCTTTTAGATACGATTTGGCTAGATGTATTCGGAGCTAAATGATATACTTTTCCTCCAGAATCCTTAATATATGGTCCTTTTGCCATGCTTATTGCTAAAATTGATGCTCTACTATTTCTGCCTTTGAGAATTGCAGATGGATAAACATAACTTACTTTTGCTCCTATTCCACCTTCAATCCATTCTACAATACCATTTTCTTCAACCATTGCTCTTTTATTATTAAAGTTGATAATTTGTTTGCTCCAATTTTGCATCGTTACGAACCTTACATGAGCATTTTTATGCACATAAATCTCAACAGCTCCATCATGAAAACTATACTTAGGAAACATTGGAGCAGCGCAACCTTCAACGAACTCTATATAAGAATTCTCATCAGCAATTACCATAGTATGTTCATATTGACTCTCAAGGGCTCCTGATATCATAAAGAATGCTTCCAGAGCTTGCTCAATCCTCACACCTTTAGGAACATAAACGAACGCTCCTCCACTCCAAAGAGCGTAGTGTAGTGCTGCAAACTTATGGTCGCTCATTGGATATATCCTCCCAAAATATCTCTTAACTAATTCTGGATATCTTTTCACTGCTTCATCAGTATCAATGAATATTACTCCCCTCTTCTTTAACCACTCCTTGATCTTAAGCAAAATATTCTCTGAATCTAAAACACCAGTAAGACCAGCAAGATATTTTGCTTCATCTTCAGGGATTCCTAATTTTTTATATAGATCAACTAGATACTGCGGAAGCTCTTCATAAGTTTCTGTTTTCTTAACAGCCGGTTTAACATAATGGGCTAACTGTTCAATTTGAAGCTCATCAATTCCTCTGAGCCACTTAGGCATGGGGAGCTTCTTCCAAAATTCAAAGGCTTTCAACCTAAGTCTCAGCATCCACTGCGGCTCTTTTTTAATTCTTGAGATTTCCCTAATCAATGATTCTCTAAGCTCCCCTTCTAAAATGATTTCCTTTGGTGTTGGTAACTCTTCCAGTAGTTCTATCGATGGAATATATTCTATCAACTCTCTAATCTGAGTCATTGAGCAGACACCTCCAAAGATTCATATCCACTTTCCTCAATCCTCTCAGCTAATGAGATATCTCCCTCAGCTACTATTCTTCCATTAATCAAAACGAAAACCCTATCTGGCTTGAGATACTTAAGCAGTCTTGCATAGTGGGTTATTATAATGATTCCTTTTCCTTGTTTAGCAAGCTCCTTTATCTTCTCAGCAATAATTTTTACACCATCCACATCAAGACCAGAATCAGGTTCATCGAAGATTATTATTTGAGGATCAGCAAATAAAGCTTGCAATACTTCAGCTCTCTTTTTCTCCCCTCCACTAAAACCAACATTCAGTTCTCTCTGAAGATGACTACTTGAAAGACCCAATTCTCTAGCTGCTTTCATGATTCTAGCTATTAATTGGGGATCCTTTACTCTTGTTAAATCCCTCTCACCATGCTTCTTATTAATCATAGCATTAATTAACGTGGATAATCTAATGCCCTTTACCTCTATTGGATTTTGAAAAGCTAAAAATATCCCCATCAGGCTTCTTTCATGTGGGGGTAAATTTGTTATATCCTTATTATTGTAGACAATTCTTCCATTGATGACCTTATATTTCGGATGACCCATAATCGTATAAGCTAGAGTAGTTTTTCCACTTCCATTAGGCCCCATAATTACAATAATCTCGCCCGATTTCACGGATATTGATACGTCTTTTAAGATTACTTTATTATCCACCGCAACAGTTAAACTCTCTACTCTTAGCTCACTCACACAACTCACCTACATATTACCGTACTTCTTCTCCCATTCCTCCACAATATCAAAGCCAAATATTGCTTTGAATAATTCTCTACCCTCCTTTGTCATCATTTTTGGAGTCCAGGGAGGATCAAAAACAGGAACTACCTCAATCTTTTTCGCTTCAGGAACAGCTTCTCTAACAGCCTGAAATATCCAATCCTGTATTGGAACAATCATTGGGCACGTTGGTACAGTTAATGTGAATTCCACTCTAATCTCTAAGTCATTGCTTATCTCTATCTTGTAGATTAGGCCTAAATCATAGATATTTATGGGAATTTCTGGGTCGTATACATTCTTAAGGGCTTTAATGATTCTCTCTCGTATCTCATCCTTATTGAGGTTCCTCTGCTTATTCATGACCATTACCTATCATCAATGACTAAATAGGTCTATTTCATATGTAATAAAAGCTTTATAAGATTAACCATTGTTATTGAAACTAGTTTGCTTCTTCATGTAATAAATCTTCTTAAGGGGGTTAGTATTATTAACAATTATCTAGAGTGTGAATAACATAGTTTTGCTTGAAAAACTAAGAAATATAAAGAGGAAATGAAAATATAATAACCTATGGAATGGCTTGAGGTGATAAAAAAGATGGCAAAAGTTTTGATCCTAGCTGGAATGGAATTTGAAGACGTCGAGCTTCTTTATCCTCTTTATAGATTAAAAGAGGAAGGGTTTGAAGTAGTAATTGCCTCCTATACTAAAGAGCTCGTAGGGAAGAAGGGATATAAAGTAAAGGTTGATTTGCTTCTTGATGAAGTTAAACCGGAGGAGTATATAGCATTAGTGATCCCTGGTGGTAGAGGTCCAGAGAGATTAAGAGCTTATGCAAGAGATAAAGCTATTAAGATAGTAAAACATTTTGTTGAGAATAATAAGCCAATCGCGGCCATATGCCACGGACCCCAATTATTAATATCGGCTGGAGCAGTTAAAGGAAAGAAAGTAACTAGTTATCCTGGTATAAGGGATGATCTTGAGGTCGCGGGGGCTAAATGGGTTGATGCTGAAGTAGTTGTTGATGGCAATATTGTTACTGCAAGGGTGCCTAATGACATACCTGCATGGTTTAGAGAATTCATCAAGTTGCTCAAGAAGTAAATAGAATATTCTTTCAAATATCAATCTATTCCTTATCTTTTTATTTCTCAATCTTGATATAATATACCAAACGGGTAATAGAGGTTTCTCTTCTATGAGAACTAGTACTAAAATATTGCTTATTTGGATTATTTTCTCAGCTAGCATGATTGGATTCTTTGGATTTAGATTGTTAACTTACACACCACTTAAATTAGGATTTAAGCTTAGCGTCCTTCTTGTAAATGATACTAGGTCGAACTCAATATTTACAGCAGCGAACTTAGATGAAGCTATTTATGTCTCATATTCTGATTATTGTCCAGAAGAGCTTAATTACGATGTAATAATCTTGAATGACATCAAGTTAACCATTAATATAAGCAATAAATTAATTGAATTTGTAAAAAATGGTGGTGGTTTAATTATAATTTTAGGAAATGAAACAACATATTCCTCAGGATTGGATCTTCTTAATATAACAACCAGAGATGAGTTTAGTAAAAATGAAATTGATGGTGTTACTGAAGTAGTTGATAGCGAGAATATCATAGCAAAAAATATCGCATGGAATTCAGTCCCAGAGGCCAAAAATTATACTGTTATTCCAAAGGATTTCCTAGAGAAGGACATTAATGTGATACTAAAAGAGACCTCTACTGGAGATCCGCTACTAATGGAAAAAAGGATTGGTAAGGGAATGATCTTAGTCTATACACCTTGGCTTAGCGATGAATATAATAGAGAAATAAGATTATGGCCTTACTTCAATTATTTCATATTCTCGAGCATACTCTATGTAAGCGGTCATGAAGAAGATATCCCACGATATAATGAGTGGCCCTACTCTCCCGTACCCCATCCAAGAGATTCCTTTACTATAGGCATATATGTTTTTGTTCTGAGCATACTTATCTCCCTAGCTTTTATATATATGAGACATTACTCAGAGAAGCATCCATTTAAGGAAGTTTATGCTGTGACAGCTGAGGAGAGGGAAATTAAGAGAGAGAAAATGCTTAAAGATCTATGGGAAAGAGTAGGAGCACATAGACCAATAGCTGGATTCCTCTACGTCTATTTCTTAATGATACTTATACTAATTCCAGTAAGCTTTGTAGTAGCAATAATTTTCCCAAGATATATTGTTCCATTCCCACAGGCACAAGGATGGTATAATTGGACGGTTAACTTCTTCCAGGCATTATGGGTAGCTTTTGATATGGGTACAAGCGTAGCTCTAGTTAAATATTTCGCGGAATATAGAGTTAAGCATCCAGAGATAGCTATAAGATATGTCCAGATTTTTGTTTGGTGGCAGATGCTTACTGGCGTGATTCAGCTCTTCTTAGTGGCGTTTATAGGATCATTCTTCTTCTCTCAGACATTCTTAGCCCATATGTCTTGGGTGATAGCTACACATAGTATAATTCAATTTCCAGGAATGCTCTTAGTTTTCATGTACTTTTTCAATGGTCTCCAGAGGCAGGATTATTATGAAATGACAAGTATCATGTATTATGCTGTGTTCATTTATCTTGGTCAAATAATAGCTGTTTTATTCTTTAGAGAATGGGGAGCATCTAATCCAGTATTTGGAGAGGCTCTTGGAGCTGCTATTGGATTAGCTGTAGGGGATTATCTCTCAAGATGGCTAACTTTTGGATTTACAGTGATACTGTATAAGAGACTTGGATTTTCTCTTAAATCCATATTCAGAGTAGATTTTACGGCTGAAGATGTAAAGAGAGCTTTAATATTCGGAGGAAAATGGACATTCGGAAACATTTGGGTTCCGTTTGTATGGTTCCTTCAGATGTATCTTCTTTCCATCTGGCTGCTTAATTATTCAGCTTGGATTGGTTATTACAGCTTAGCATGGGGTATTGCACAAATTGTCAGTATAATAAGTTTATTTGCGGATCAGTTTTTGTCAGCGTTATCTGAGAGTTTTACTCATAAGAAACAAATACTTACTGATTATTATTTAGCTCAAGCGTTGAAATGGGCAAATCTATTCGACTTCTTCTTAGTATCTTCATTGTTCGCCGTTGGAGCAAGATTTATATTAGGAGCCTCTGGTCCAATGTGGGCACCGGCAATTATATTATTTGGACCACTTTTAATATTTCAGCTTCTTGGGCCTTATTCATGGTTAGGAGACGCAATACTTGCTGGAGTTGGAAGAACGGGAAGATTAGCTATGATTTGGATAATGGAACAATCTACTAGAGCAATACTATTATTCTTCTTCATTCCTAAATTCGGGATGGTAGGTGTCGTATATGCATACATCCCAGGATTATTACTTAAGGATATTGGAGCATGGTATTTCATTAGAAAATATGTTGGTAAGCCAAAACCATACTGGTGGCAAACCTGGATTGCACCGGCAATTTCAGCGCTTATAAATTATGGCTGGCTAGAAATAGCCTCGAGGATTATCTGGACTGGGGATATACTCAGCTCGATGATAATCTTTCTTCTAGGGATATTCTTCGGAGTATACGTTTACTTCTTTATTGTCGGCTTTACTGGAGCGTTCGATAAGAATACGCTAGAAGAGTTCGCTGTAGCCGCCAAAATGGTTAAAGGAGTAGGAATATTAGCGAGAGGGTTGATGTACATGACAAAACTCGGAAGCAAGATAAGCCCATTTTTCAACAAGTTTCCAATAGACATATATGACGAGGCCATTAGAGAAGCAGAAGAACTGACCAGAGAAAAGGAGGTACTCAAATTATAGAAACATCCTTCTTCAAGCTAAGTGTTAAAAAATCTTTCTAACATATCTCTTTCTCATTTTTAGAAAATAGGAGGAGGCGTTTTGATTTTGAAAGTCGAGGATTTGTTCAATGAGAAAGATTTCTTCTTAATTGATATAAGAGGAACAATAATGAAGAGCTTAGAAAGTGGACATGTCTTTGATGATGCTAAAGAATTGATAAGATTTTTGAGAGAAAAAGGTAAGCGTTTTGTTCTTCTAACAAACGCTGAGAGAGTTTCTTCAAGATATCTAGCTTATTTAGCAACCAGAGAAAGTTTAGAGATAAGAGCGGATGAAATAATAAATCCGACCAAAGCAGCAGTTTGGCTTTTAAGAAAGAAATTAGAAGGTATAAAGAGGATATATCTGATTGGAGAGCAAGGTCATGTAGAGGATCTTAGTGCATTTGATGATATTATCTTAACTCGAGTTCCTCCAGTTGATGTGGTTTTTATAGGCACGAATAGATTCTTAACATATAAGGAGCTTATAGATGTTGCAAGAATAATCAACAAATATAACCCAATCGTAATGGTTCTTGGCACAGAAGAAGCTTTGGAAATGGATGGACCGTATGGAGATGGTATTTATCTCTTCGCTGGTGCTTTTGGAAAAATGCTTGAGTCAGCTTTGGGAAGGAAATTCATTTTTGTAGGAAAGCCAAATAACTTCATTTTTGATTATGCGATGGAGCTTCTTGGCGCAAAGAAAGAGAGAACATTAATGATAGGAGACAGAATTGAAACTGATGCTATTGGAGCATCAGAATACGGTATTGACGCGTTAATAGTCGTTAGAGGAAAACCAAAGAAGGTTAAAACACGCTTTAAGACGAGAATTTTCGTGACAAAATCTCTAAGAGTTTCTGAAGAAATTGAAGAAATTAGATTAGATTAAATATTTAGAATTCTGATACTTATAATTTACCAGAAAAATAATAATTTTCTGGTGAAAAATAATGTCAGAATTAATCTTAAAAGTGGGTAAGAAAGGCGCGATTTATCTTCCTAAGAAGGTCATGAGAAGGCTAAACATAAAAGAAGGAGACAAGTTCAAGCTTAGGATCGAGGATGATAAAATAGTATTAGAGCCTATAAAAAATCCATTTACTCTTGCTCTTACGACAAAAAAATGGGCGAAAACAACTGTTGAGGAATTCGAGAGAGAATCTGAGGAGATGCAAAATGAGTTATATTAATAAGATACTAATTGATACAACATATCTCCTTCCAATATTTGGTATAGAAGTAGAAAGCTTTGATGAGCAAGATATACTGAAGCTTAAAATGTTATACGAGAAGGGAAAGATTGAATTTTATTGTTTAGATGTGATATGGACAGAGCTTATAGCGAAAGTAGCAAAAGAAATGATTAAACATCACATGATTAATGAAACCTTGATAGATGAGGCTGTAAAATCTATCTTAAAGTCTGGAGTTTTTAAATGGATATCACCAAATGCTGAAGCAATAAAATTAGCATTTAAGCTAAGAATTCTCGGTCATAAGGATATGATAGATAACCTCTTATATTCCACTGCGAAGGTAAAGGGATTCATCTTTATGAGCATGGATGAATCATTTAGAAATTTCCTCAGAAAGAACAATATGGATATATCCATAATTATGAACCATAAAGAAATTATTAGATCACTAGAGTGATTTTATCACGAAAGTTTTAAGAGAAAAAGAAAAATTCTATCTAATTCTTAGAGATGATGAGAAGGGGGTCATCTACTGACTTTGATGATTGGACCCGCCGAATCTGAGCATTAAAAATTTACCTAGCAGTTATCTATGTCAGATAGATTTCTTCTTCATTATTCCAATCCGCGCTTACAACCTTCATCATCCATACTATCATTTCCTATCTATATTCAAGTTTTTTAATTCTTCGCAACATGTCTCTTTCTAATGAATTTTCAAATGAGATGAGTCATTAT
>CBDULE010000045.1:0-9025 GCA_965367995.1 uncultured archaeon
ATCCAATGCGATTATATTTTTATGTAGTATTAACTTCTGAATTCTCTTTTATTTTACCAGATTAAGCCAAGCTACTCCATTTTCCCCAACTACAATTACTTGAAGAACTAAAAAATATTTCAAAAAAGTATGTATTTTTTAAATTTTTCTGTAAGTTAAGATGCTTCAGAGAATGCTGACTCAAATTTGGGCGTGTAGCTTACGGCGCTTATGTATTTTGATAATCTCTGTTTCTGTAGGATCCGTTGTGCTATAGGGTATATTATCAAAAAATCGTTGAAGAATATTTCGACATATAATGCAGTGATGTTATGATCTGTTACCACGATGCCAAATTCACTATTATATAGATAAAAAGACTATTTGTAACTCCAATGTTTCTACGAATAAAGAAGGATTTTAGAATATGTACGTGCTTCGTAAAATTTTATCATTCTCAAGTTTAAACAAAAGAGATTTTTAAATTTTCTTTATCTCCTAAGTCTGAGAAATCTGAAAATAGCATCACTATGAAAATCAAAATCTCCCCTTAGACCTCTTAAAGTAATGCTTGGAATGAAATGAAATATGTAATCAATGCCAGCATCTCCTAAAAGATTAAGGATGAATCTGACGCCCTTCATTATTGACATTTCGGCAGAGAAATACCTTTTCCAAATCAGTTCATAATCTGTAAGATTTCGCCTTCCCTCTAAAAATTTCTTTACGATGATAGCAGCAATAAACGCACCTATACCTCCGAATACAACTCCTCCCCCAGTTGTAGGTTTAACATGCCCTGCAGAATCACCGATAGCTATTACTTTACCCCAGACAAACTTTTTTATATTTCCTTTTGATACCACGATTCCTCCAAATTTCCTAATTAGCTTAAATTTACCTAATCTCCTTCTAGCTAATAACCTAACTAAAAAGTAAAGATTTCGCGACATTTTTAATGAGGCACCCCCAACTCGCCATATCTTACCATCATCAGTTACTGGGACGACCCATAAGAAGAAATCTGGGACGATAAAATGAACTTCAACAAAATCAGTCTCTAAATTTGGACTTGCTCTAACATCAATTTGAACTGCTGGAAGAAGACCTTTTAAATTCACGCCTTTAAACCCTCTAATTAAAACCCTCTTAGCGCCCTCTGCAACAGCTATAACTTTTGCTTTATATTTTCTTATATTGCTTGAGAAGGAGCCGTCCATCGATACCTTTTTTATCCTCTCTCCTAATTTAAAATCAGCACCAGCTTCTATAGCTTTATTAAATATTAATCTATCCAGACCTTCCCTGTCGACAATATATGCTACTGGTCTCCCAGTATCTATGCGAAGCATTTTTCCACTTCGACTAAATATTCTAGCTCCCGAGATTTTATTTGAAATAAGACCTTCTTTAACTACCCAATCAAGTATATCCAAACGCTCAAGACCAGTAATCCCTAAAATGCCAGTACAATGAGGTGTTCCAATATTTTTATCCTCCTCAAATATTGTTACATCAACTCCTCTTTTTGCTAAATGATATGAAAAGAAACTCCCTATGAAACCTGCACCTATCGTAGCTACATCCATAAAATCACAATTATATTAGTTAATGAGAGCAGTATAGGATAATCCACAACTTATTTAAAAGCTTAGTGAAAAGATATATATCTTAATGCTGAGCGCGATGAGCTAGTAGCAAGGCGACTCAAATGAATCACGAGCGCTCAGCAGGAGAGGAGGGCGATGAGCTTGAAGTCGTTACAAGATGGTCGCCAGCCGGAGAAGGATTTCACGAGCCCTCCCCAAATTAGATTAATATTTGATCTATCTCTCCAGGGATTCTTCAAATGGGCAAGAGCAAGGTTATCTAAAATTCCATGGATTGAGATAATTGACTGTCCGTTTGAGTATAAGAAGGCTGATTTAGTCCTTGCAAGGTTTGCTTTTATAAACGATGCTTATATCGTTACAACCGATCGCAAGTTCCCTTATGAGAAGAGAATAATCTTACCCATGCGTGTTTATACAAATGGAAAATTCGTGAGTGTAAAATATGAGAAATTATATGTAATTCTCATGAAGGAAATAGCTAAGATTAGGAAATGGCATCAGCATTGAATCTTAGATTTTGGTGAATCATTTTGAACAAAGGAACACAAACTGAAGATGAGCTTCAAAGATTGCTTGAAGAAAAAGGTTTCTTTGTGATAAGAGTTCCTCAGTCTGGTAGATCTCAACCTTTTCCAGATTTAATTGTTCCGAGTAGAGGAATTCTATATGGATTCGAAGTCAAATTTGTTAATAAAGAGAGAGTCAAATTGTATGAGGATAAGTATGATAATTTAATCGAGTGGCTTATAGGCATGAGAAAAGGAGGTATTCCATCACGTGGCTTTTTAGCTGTTAAACTCATAGATAAGTGGTTTTTCAACGAAATTGATTTTGATGTAAAAGAAATAGAATTACCTAACGAGGACTCTTTAGACTTTGATGGACTAGTTAGAGTATTGAAAGGCAAGAAGAGAAGGTCAAGAAAGCTAAATATTAGCATAAGATTGATGGGAGATAAACAAGATGTTTATCGCGTATTGAGGATTATTAAAGAAGCTCTTGAGAAGGAGGGATTTTCATTAGGTTTAAGGGAGTACGTCATGTATAAGAATAAGAAAGAGAGGAAGGAAATAGATACTACCAGAACTAGGATTTATATTGTTGTCAAGGAGAAAAAGACAGCAGACTTAACCGAATAGCTTGTTTCATTTTAGCTTTAAAGATGAATTATAGATGATAATTAAATTTTCTGCTTTCTCGCTTTTGGCTGAGAAGAAAAATATATTCTTTTTATTTCTGACATTAATTATTAGCTAAGATATTAAAAATCATAAAATGTCAATAGGATTAAGTCGTTTCAATATCTAATAGAAGCTCGTTTATTTTTTCACTCAAAATCCGATTTAAAATTTGATAGTGCTTTTTAACCTTTTTCTTGATTTCGTGCGGCATTTTTTCAAGGATCTCGCCCTCAATGATTATCTTATTCTTCTTTTTCCCTAATAAGACATCACTAACTGTCTTTTTAGCTACATACTTACCTAGATGATGCATTCCGCAACAATCTTCAGCAGTATGATATTTGATAAAGCCTTCTTTGCATGTTGAAAACTCTATTCCTTTAGCTCTTGCTGTTTCTAAATAACTAAATAATAACTTTGCTCTTAGCTCGGATTTTACTATATATTGATCGATAAATTCCGGTTTGTAGAATAGGCTCTTCCTGATTTCCAAACCAATCGCTTTTGAAATAATATTCAACTCTTCTATATCAGCTAACTTAAGAAACTCAATTATAACCTGCTTTGCTCCAAACCTATAAGCTTCTACAATAAGATCAAAAGCATCTTCATCATTAAATCCCGGTATAATAGGTTGAATTCTAACAATGACTGGAATACCTATTTTGCTCAGTTCTTTAATCATTTCAATTCTCTTGCTTACAGGAGGAGCATTAGGTTCGACTCTCTTTATTTTCTCATCATCAACTCCCATTATCGATAGTTGTATTAATACATTCCTATTACGATTAAGTTCAATGAGTCTATCAATCCATGGTTCATCCAAAATAAGCATGGATTTAGTGTTTATTATCAATTTGCAATTATTCCTTATACACTCGTTTAAGAACTTGAGAGATATCATAAGCCTTTTTTCTATATTCTGAAAAGGCTCAGTCAGAGTTGACATTCTAAAAACTGGAATTGGTACCCCTCTAGATTTAAGTACCTTTAAGAGTTTTCGAAAAGCTTTTAAGAGATTATAACCAAACTCGAGGGGAGGAATGTTTTTGATGATTCTTCTGGCATAACAATAGATGCATCCAAAATCGCAGAAATAGTAAGGCTCAATTCTGAATACGCTGGAGCAGAAAGTACTTACAAATACTCCTGGACCGATAACGAATCTTTCATATAGACTCGACAACCCTTAATCCCTTCATGATTTTCCTATGCCCTAATCAAATAATTACCATTAGTCTAGAAATGAGTTAAGCGATTGAAAAAAGTTCTATCATATCTGATAGTTTACTTAGCAAATCTAAAAATAGTTTAGGTGATGAGAATTTTTATAATTAGTGATTTGTTTTTCGAGGGGATTTCTAATGGTTAATCTCCTGCTTGAGGAACCTCTAAAAAGTTATGATCAAGTCGTGGAGATTTTGGAGAAATATAATATTCCATATACGAAACTAGCAAAGGATTGGCAAGGGAATTTTATAATTGCAACTAAAGTGAAGAGTGATGTTCTGATAACTGCAGGAGCTCACGGAGACGAACATGCAGGGGTTGTATCTTCCATAAATTTAGCTATAGAAGGGAAACATATTGTGATTCCGGCCAGAGATCCGGCTGGTGTAAATGGGTTTATTTATGCTCTAAAATTTCTTCTTGATAAGGAAGTAAAGTCAAAAGACTACGCTTATATAATCGATTTGATCAAGAGAAACGCTGATTGGTATCATCAGTCTAATGAATTTATCGTGGGAATTTTTGGAAACATAGCTCTATGTGCTATGCCTCCAATAGATCCTTGGAAAGGAGAAGACCTGATAAATGAGGTTCTGCAACGTGAGTTGGATAAGGATGAGCGCTTAAGGGAGAAGCTTGAAGGAATGAGGATTATAATGCCAGCAAACCTTCCATATAGCGAGGGTGTAGATCTTTTCGATAGAGCGTTTACTAGTTTTGTAATAAATGGAAGAGTTGAAAACTATAATAGTTTATTTGATATACCAGATGAAAAAATTCCTTATGATTTCAAGAAGTTAAAGGAGTTCATTAATAAAATCAGTCCAAAAGCAGTTTTTGACCTACATGAAGGCTTTGGTGATAAATTCTATGCTTTTGTTCCTGTTAGCAAGGAGGAATTTAATAGAGACTATGACGAAATTTTCCGTAAAATTAAAGCTGAATTATTGAGAAACGGATTGAAGTATCTAACTGTAAAAGAAGCATTAAATGAACTTCCTAAAGAAAGGGTATATGCTTATAATGATGAAAGAGAAATTGCTGTAATATTACACTTTGGAAAAAGATGTAGATCCTTAAGTTGCTATGCGTATAAAGAGCTTGGAGCGTTCTCAATAACATTTGAGACAGGTCTAAAGGCTAGGTTTAAGGAGAGGGTCATGATGAGCTATATAGCAACAAAAACTGCTATATCAAGTTTAAATTTGAATTCATAATTAATGCAAAGAGAACATAGCAATAACGAATGAATTTTATTTTAATGCTAAATAAAGAATTTTAGTGACAAATGAAGCATTTTTCTAGGATAAATTTTAAATCTTGTCATTTTTATGATAAAATCTTCATCATCTCATACAGCTATTCTAGGTTTTCTTAATGTGTGGGATTATAGGAATAATAACGGTACCAGGTGCTTTTAATGAGCCATTAGGAAGCATAATCAAGAAGTGTCTGAAGAATCTCGAGTATCGTGGTTATGATTCTGTTGGCTTTGCCATACTCGGGGATATTTTTGTCGTCAGGAAAAGCAAGGGAAAGATTGATGATGTAGCATTTGGTCTTGGATTTGATAAATATGATGGATTCGTTGGAATAGGCCATACTAGATGGGCAACACACGGTCCTCCAGTGGACAAAAATGCTCATCCACATACTGATTGTTTGGGAAGAGTAGCTGTAGTTCATAATGGTGTTCTTGAAAACTATCTCGAATTAAAAGAGATCCTCAGAAGGAAGGGGCATGTTTTTAAGAGCGATACAGATACAGAAGTAATCCCTCACTTAATTGAAGAGTTTAAGAAGAGAGGATTTCAACCATATGAAGCATTTAAGAAGGCCATATCTGTGCTCAGAGGAGCTTATGCGGTTGTAGTAATAGATTTAGATGAGCCCAATAAATTATTTTTCGCCAGAAATACATCTCCATTGATTATAGGAATAGGAGAAAATGCGATTTTCTTGGCAAGTGATATACCTGCTTTTCTTGAATATACAAACAAGGTTATTGTTCTTGAGGATGGAGAATTAGGATATGTAACATCAAGAGGAATCCTTATAGAGAAGTTGCTTAAACCGGGAGAGCTTGATGATGAGCTAGCGATGACAGAGATTGTGGATTATAAATCAAGAATAAAAGTCCTCGATTGGACACCGGAAATGGCAAAGAAAGGGGGATACCCACATTTCATGCTTAAAGAAATTCATGAGCAACCAGGTGCACTAGCTGCTACAATAGCTGGATTAAAGGAGGAGATTGATGGTATTGTTGATGCACTATTAAAATCCGATAAAATAATATTTGTAGCAGCTGGAACAAGCTATCATGCTTCGCTTCTGGGAGCATTGTATATGAACAATTTAGCTGAAAAATGGAGCATGGCATTCATATCTTCCGAAGCTAGGTGGTGGATGAGTAATATCGGTGAGGAGGATATAGTTATAGCTGTAAGCCAATCTGGAGAGACAATAGATACGCTTGTTGCTGTAAGAGAAGCCAAGAGAAATGGAGCGAAAGTATTAGCGGTCTCCAACATAATTGATAGTGCTATTCCGAGGGAATCTGACTTTGTAGTTTACACTAAAGCTGGTCCTGAAATAGGGGTAGCTGCTACAAAAACATTCACGACGCAAGTCGCGGTTCTTCTATATCTCTCGCTTAAAGTGGCAGAGAGGATAGGAAATAAGAGGATTATAGAAGAGATAAAAAATGATTTAGCTAAGGTTCCTGAGCTAGCAAGTAGTGTTCTATCAAGATACGAAGCTAGAATAAAGAGTTTATCCCGCATCTTAAAAAAGAAAACAAATGCTTTTTATCTTGGTAGGGGATTTGGTGTCCCAATAGCTATGGAAGGTGCATTAAAAATGAAGGAGATAGCTTATATCCATGCTGAAGCATATCCAGCAGGGGAAAGTAAGCATGGTCCCATAGCACTGGTTGAAAAGGACTTTCCAGTTGTTTTTACAAGCATTGGTGAAGAGGAGGAACTTCTGCAAAGCAATATAGAGGAGATGAGGGCTAGAGGAGCTTGGATCATAACTATAGCTCGAAAGGGAAGCAGACTGTTCAGTATTTCGGATGAGAAATTTGAGATGCCTAATGCTAATGAATACGTTATGCCTATATTGAGCATACTACCTTTACAAATGTTAGCATATTATACTGCAGTAGCGAGAGGATATGATCCTGATAAACCAAGAAATCTTGCCAAGACGGTGACTGTGATATGATAGATAAAGCAATCGTCCTTGCAGGAGGTATGGGAAAGAGGATAATGAATATAACTGGAGGAAGCCCAAAGGTATTATTAAAAGTCGCTGGGAAATCGATTATAGACAGAGTTATGGAAAACCTCATTAATGTAGGAATAAAGGATGTTTCGATAATTACTGATAGAACAGCTGTTATAGAAGATGTAATTCATCATTATAAAAAATATGCTAGTATAAGCGTTGTTGAGCAAAAAGAAGCTGATTTAATCGGAGCACTACTAACAGCAGCAGAATTAATTGATAGCGATACGCTATTAGTTTATGGGGATATACTAATTAAAAGTGAGGCTTTAAGAGACATTTTACTTTCACAAGAGTTATATAGAAAGAGTGTAATGCTTCTCATTCCTGAAGAGGATGTTAGAGAATATGGAGCTGTCACAATAACGGAGGACAATTACGTTAATACGTTCATTGAGAAGCCAGGGGAGAAAATAGAAGAAGCTTATGCATATGGAGGAATAATGACTGTAAATGAGGAGTTTGCGAAATTATTAATAGAAACAGAATCGTTTGAGGATACAATAAATAACCTAGCCAAGGAAAGAAAGATAAGAGCATTTATATGGAGTGGATGGTGGGTAGATATTGGGTATCCATGGGATCTGCTTAAAGCTCTTCATTACCTCCTAAGCGAGTTAGAAGCGACTAAGATATCCGCGAAAGCAAAAATAGCTGATACTGCGATAATAGAGGGTCCAGTTATAATTGATGATGAAGCTGAGATAGATCATTATGCGATAATAAAAGGTCCCGTCTATATAGGAAAAAGAGTATATGTAGGAAATCATTCCTTAATTAGGCCATTTACTTCACTGGAAAAAGGTTCAATAATTCATGCATATTCTGAGGTATTTTGGAGTTCTTTACAGGAGGAAGCTTTAATTGGGAGAGGTTCATTTATAGCATTTAGCGTTTTAGGAAGTAAGGCTGTAATAGAACCAAATGTTCTTACAAAAGTAGTCGTTAGCGAGGAAATGCGAGGAATTCGTCCGATAGAGGTAATTAAAAATCATAAGGAGAGGTATCTAAAATTAGGAGCTTTTATATCAGCTGGTAGAAGGATTAGGGCGGGTACTATTTTAGAACCTGGAGCTATGGTTTAAATTAAAGAAAAGATTTTTACATCAAATTTTTAATGATTGCGCATAGCAATAAATTTCTATTAATTGATATTTCATTTGAAAGAAAAGCTAAATTTGCTGGGATTATACCATGTCAATAACCGAATCACTTATTTCGATATATGCATTCCTAACGTCTTTACCCGAACCGATTAAAGCACTTATTCAAATAATTATAGTAATTATAATCGCATTCGTATTTGATAAAATTATAGTCAGATACATTCGAAGAGCTGAAAAGAAGTTTAAGCTTGACCCTAATGTAACAAATGCGATGATATTAATCTTCAGATTCTTTCTGATAATTGGAGCTCTATCAGCGATATCAGCAATAGGAGGTCTTCCTTCAGAACTATTTGTTTCTTTATCCGCAGTTTTAGGTGCAGCTTTAGGTTTTGCATCCGCCGAGACAATAGGAAATTTCATAGCTGGAGTTTATTTATTGATTAGCAAACCATTTGATATAGGTGACTTTGTAAAGATAAAGGATGTTGAAGGAATCATCAAGGAAATAACAGTAAATTATACGAAAGTGATAACAGCTGATGGAAAGACAGTTCTTTTCTCTAATAGGGATGTTTTAAAGACATCAATTATTGTCTATGAAAGAAAAGAGAATGTATATAAC
>CBDULE010000046.1:0-8908 GCA_965367995.1 uncultured archaeon
GGCTAAAATAAGACAGGAACTAAGAGATGAATTTTGAAATAAAACATCTCGATATATTTAAATTTTTATTTTTTGATGATAGTTAAAGTTCATAATTTTTGTATAGGAAAGGGGATTTGAATGCCTATCTCTTTTAATCCTGTTAAGATATTAAGGCCTTTGGATTTTTTTTCTTCACTCATCAATGATATTGATAAGGCGAAAGAGGAAATCATTATTTATAGTCCGTTCGTAGGTGGTTGGGAAAAAGAGAAAACATTATATGAACAATTGAAAAAAGCCGTAAAGAAAGCTCTAGAAAGAGGTATAAAAATTAAACTTGTTGTTGATAAAAAGACCTTGGAGGAGGCTAAGAGAGCATTAAAGGAAATGGATGACTTAGGTATTGAAATATATGCTAGAGAAACACACGTAAAAGCAGTCGTGATTGATGAGGACAAGATTCTCTATCTTGGCAGCCTTAACCCCTTATCCTACTGGGGAAAAGATGATATAATGATAAGAGTAGAGGCGGGACCAGGACCAATCGTTAAAGCTCAAATCAAAAAAGCTCTGGAAATAATCGAACCCCCTAAAGATGAGGAAAGAGTGAAGTTCTAAGTACGAAGAGCTAATGCAGAACTAACTTTACCATTCTTTGTATAGTTCATTATAAATCTCTAAAGCAAGCGTGATGATAATAGGCATTGCTTCTTAGTAATTATTTCTTTGATTTCTTTCCTAGTTTGTGTCTCGCCTCTTCTTCGCGGATGTATGAGTTTGCATGGCTTGCTCCTCCACATCAAAGTCCTCTGGCTGCGTCAAGAGACCATGCCAAGATGAGGCAAAACAAGAAAAACAACACTCAGAAAAACCCAATAAATTTTTGACAAACCATTCTAATAGAATTCATTACACATTTCTCTTTATCGGGAAAATTTTTATAAAAATTAATAACTTCTCATTGGAGTAGCAAATTATTGCATTAATTTTCGGAATCTTAATTATTTCTCCACTTACTTGATGCTTGCTCGGAGGGTACGTATGTGGAGTATTTTTCAAATATGCCTTTGATTGATGCTTGGATCAATTACTTAGCACGTGATCCTTGTAGGTTCTTTAAAAATAAAGCAAAAACATATTTTCTATCTGCGGGTGCCACTAAACATTGGGTTGATTCAATAAAGTTTGCTTTAACATCTAATGGGATTATGTTTTGGGGTAAAGGAGTAGAGCTTTCTCAACGCTCATTATTAGAGCAAGATCTTCTTCGTCAAATTGTAAGAGAAATCATGAGTAATCCTGCCCCCGTTCAATCTAATGCTGAAGAACTCTCTAAAGCAGTTATTAACCTATTTTATGCGAGTGGTATCGGGCTTATTGGTGCTGGGATTGCGATTGATGCTATATATGAACCTAATGTAGTTTTTTGGGAAGAAGAGAGAAGGGGAGAAAAGTTTTATCCATTCAGATGGGCTGTGAAGATTTTCTGGTTGCATAAAAATGTGCGAGAAAATCCCTTGAATCCCGATAGATGGGAGGGTCTTAAAGTTCCTCAGAATATTCCAACGCGTGGAGGTTTACAGTTTATAAGAAGACCCGAACTGAAAGAAAAGATAGTGAATTTATTATGTAAATTTGTGACGAAGAAAGAGGTCATAGAAACAATTAACCTTTTCGCAAAGGAAAGAATTACAATTAGTGGTTTATCAAAGAGATGGGAAGACTTAACAGTTGAAAGTGTTAAATTGGAATTACAAAAATTTGGTGTTATGCTTCCAGAGAATGTGATTTTATCGAGCGTTGCGTCTTTACGATCGGGTAGACATCTACTACTAGTTGGCCCCCCTGGCACTGGCAAGACAACTTTAGCGCGGGCTCTTGTCAGGGCTATTAATGCTGTAGAGATTCTAAAGTGCGCAACTTCTGAATGGTCAAGGTTAGAAGTTGTGGGGGGTCCAATATTTATAAGTGGTACTACGAAGTGGAAAAGCGGAGCTCTTCTATTGGCAGTGCATGCTGCGCTTAAAAACAACTCCGTTGGTTTAATCATCGATGAATTAAATCGTGCAAATTTGGATCGAGCTTTTGGAGAATTCTTAACGATTTTTATTGGTGCCGATCCGGCTCAATGGAGTTTACCTGATGATGTGAAAGATGAGATATCTTCTTACGGAGATGCGGTAGATGATATCGCTTCAGATTTATTGAGAAATTGGGATCTCGCTAAGAATATATTGGATAGGATTAGAATAATTGGAACCATGAATACTTACGATCGTAGGTATCTATTCTCTTTAGGGTATGCCTTTTTAAGGAGATTTGCTGTTGTATGGGTGGGAAATCCCGAAGATATGCTTTCCATTATAAAGGCAAAAGTTATGCTTGATGATAATCTTACTCGGGAAATGGAGAAGGTAATGCAAACTCTTAAGAGTAAGGGAATCGAATTAGGGATTGCTCTATATATTGATATGGCTAAGCATGCAGCTGAATTAATGAGGATGCGATCAGATATGGCTCCATCAAAAGCTCTTGAATTAGCATTTACTGCTACCATAATACCGCAGCTTGAGGGATTGCCTACTGGGAAATTAATTGAGTTAAAAAAAGCACTAGAAAGTGAATTAAGATACGAAGATGCGGCGAGCGTTCTTGTAGAATATTTCCCAGAAGTGAGGACTAGTGAATGACGATGAGATTAACCACATGTTTAAGGTTTCTTGGACAACAATGTTATCACTTTATGATAGACTTAAGTTGAAAGAAAAATTAAAACTAGTAGCGCTTGAAGAGGATTGGACACTTTCCCCTGGCGCTGATATTATGGCAATTACCTTAGGGATTGAATATCTTATAAGAGCTGTAAAGGATGTTCTAAGAAAGTTCCAGCGCACATTAATAGAAAAGGATGAAATATGCACGTACAAAATTGTAGGCCGCATAAATACGTCGCAGCTTATGAAGTTTTACCCTATAGCAATTCCTTGTAAAAGAGTAATCTTGAGTGAGAAAAATATTCCAAACTTATTCGTAGTTGCTACATTAATTCAAATCCGAAACACGCTTCTCAAAGAAGTACGAAGGCTTAAACGTCACGGGGAATTAAAACCAATTAGTGAGATACTAATATCAAAACTTTCGGAAGTTATTCATGTATGCGATTTAATGCTTTCAGATCCACTTTTAAAACCTCTCCTACGAGAAGCTGAGGTGATTAGTAGGAGCAAAGAGAAAATCTATGTATTAGAAAACGAGCTAATAAATGAAATCCAGAAAAAACCGAGAGAATTAAAGCCTTATAGAATCTTATTAGATGAGAAAAGAAGATTACTTGAGGGTGTTCACCTACTGACTAATAATGTTAACACACTGAATAGCCTCGCTAATAAGTACGGTATAAACATTATTGGCTGGAAACTCTATGAAATTTATTGTTTCACTCTTCTCTTAGAACAGTTATTAAACCTATTAACAGAAAGTGGAAAATCCGTTGAATGTGATTTATTTGATGAAAAAATATTATTCATTAAATCGGATAATCTAGAAATCACCATATCATATAATGCATTAATTGAAAATGTAAAAGACCGAATTAAAACAGCACGAGCATACGGAATACTTGATAGCGAGATCAGCGAATTACTAGAACGCTTAGGCTGTCTTCCAGATACATTAATTCGAGTAAGAAAATCTACTCATGAAAAACTCATTGTAATAGACTATAAGTGGACTAGGGACATCTCTTATATAACTACTGCTAGATTTAAGGGATTAGCATACTTATATGAATTAAATGCCAACTTTAGCGCCATTATTACTCCACCTCCCTCATTCTCGGAAGAGTATTTAAAAAGTAAAGAAATTGATGAGGAAATCCAGAAAAATAAACCTTTTTATCATAAAATATTAATGCACGGAGGAGTTATTATATGGTTAGATGGAAATGAAAGAGATAGGATCCTAGCATTAGCTTATATCGACCCAAAAGAAGAGTCTCTTCAGAAAAACAAAAAAGTGATGAACCGCCTGGCTCGCTTAATATTAGAATGATGTTGAATATTTAATAATATGATTATCTTCAGTATAGTATCCTAAGCTTAATTGCTTAAAACTGATTATATGATGAAAAACCATGTCGTCGCGAGGAGCAAATATTGATTCCTTAAAGTTTTTGAGAGAGTTGGTGGCGAAGTTTCGTGATGAGCGTAATTGGTTAATGTATCATAATCCCAAGGATCTAGCTATATCGATAATGATTGAGGCTGCGGAGCTTCTAGAGCTTTTTCAGTGGCGATCAGAGGAAGAAGTTAAAGAATTGGTCACTAGTAAGGTATTCATTGAGAAGATTCAAAGAGAGATGGCAGATATTCTGATTTATCTCTTATCCTTAGCAGATGTACTCAATATAGACCTTGGAAAAGCTGTAATCAGGAAACTTAAGGAGAATAGTGCAAAATATCCACCCGAAGAGGTTTCTGGTGAGAAGTTTAGAGAAATTCTAAATCGCCGTTTAAATCTCTAAGCGTAAGGAACGCCCTAATGCTGATGATGGAGCGATGCTTAGGAGCAAAGATTGATCTTTGATCACCTTTTTAATCATTTCTTCGTGCTTCTTTAAGGCTCTCCTTAACCCATACCTTAGCATTTCTATTCTTCCTTCGCTCATAACAACTTTGTTCTTATCAGCGAGGAGTCGGAAGTACCTATCTAAGTGAAGATATTCTAATAAAGTGGGTCTTACTAAATATCTCCCCAGATAATGTAGCCCACAACAATTAGGAGCTGTATGCAAGTGATAAAAACCTTCTCTGCAACTGGAAAATTTTAGCCCCTTCGAAGTAGCGATTTCTTTTAATTGCAACATTATTTGTTCTCGATACTTCATTTTTGGACGCTTATGTGAGGATCTCGGAATAGTCTCCCATAGGGATCTTCTAATGAATTGCCAGAAAGGAATCCTATGTTTACGGAACAATGGTTTGAATCTTAATAATAAATTAGCCTTATTAAATCTTAAGAACTCTGCAATAACTTGTCTAGCTCCCGTAGCCTTAAATTCGGCTAATAGCTCCTCCATATACTCGGTTTCAGTATTTATGTAGGGAATTAACGGTTGTAAGCGTATAACTACTGGGATCCCTAAACGAGAAAGCTCCTTGGCAACTTCTAGCCTTTCTGAAGATAACGGAGCTTGGAGCTCAACAAGCTTTGCGTCCTCATCCAATAAGGTTACTGTTGGTTGATACACTAGTAACCTGCGTTTACCTAGTTCCCTTATCATATTGATCCACGGCTCCTCCAAAGCTAACGTACCCTTTGTATTAATTATCAATGGACAGCCCAGATTAAGGCAATACTCCATGGCCTTATATGAATGACGAAAAAACCTTTCTCTTTCTTGAAAAGGATCAACAAGAGTCGCCATCCTAAAAGCAGGAACCATCCCAAAAACTCTTTTAAACTCAATAATAACGCGCTTCAGTTGTGATATATATGTATCAATTACAGCACGTCTAGCAATTCGTCGTGGAAACATCCTAACATAACAATATAAGCAATTAAACGCGCAATCAGGATAGGGCTCAATCTTAAAAATAGAGTAACAAAGACAGCTCATTACATATGATGGACGAATCAAGAAGCTATCTACCACACTCCACCACGTCTCCTAATCCATTAGAGAATATATTCCCCTGCTAATATATAACTGATAAAAGATTAAGTTAATTCCTATAAATGAATGATTTTAAGCGAATAATTAGAGCTTAGGATTTTATTTTTGTTAACTCTTTTTAGTGTTATTGTATCACTTGGCTTTGTTCTGGATTTATCTCTTTTCTCAGTCTAATTCTCGCCTATTAATGCTTTTCTCGTGGCGATATGGTAGGACGCCATAGGTATTACAGATGTATCACTTGCGACTATACTAGAAAGGAGTAATCTCATAGGGAATATACTGGCTTAGGGGGATTTATGGCTGCTGAGACCGTTTATAAACTGGCTAAGGAAAGCCTACCAAGCCAGAGAAATAGAGGAACAGCATGAATGACTAAAAATAAGTACAAGGTATATAGCAATAAACATGATGTTACAGAATTTTACATAAATATTGGAGTCTGATCTTCTAGATGGATACTTGCTAGTAGTTAAGCGCAAGAGAAGTGGAAAATTTTTTATCCTTGCTATACAAGAGATATAGCATATGCGGGAAGAATGAATTGGCATCAAAGACTTTTGACATAATTACTACTTGGTTAAGAGCAAGATTTCTACTTATGTATTAAAACTGACAGATTACTAATTCGCCATAGAGGCTGTTATATGTTTAAGGACGAGCGTGAGTTAATAAGTCATTTGATCAGAGAGATGTTATTGATAGCAGAGGTCAAAAGAGCTATTAAAGGAGACATTATCTCTAAAAAGCTGTTTAAAGATTTTCTCCAAACATACTTTAATATGTATGCACCAGAGTTACTAGCTAAACCAGATATTGTGATCGTATTCGAGGATGTTACTAAAAGTACTGATGACTGGTTTCTGGTGAGTATAGAACTAAAATACTTCAAAGCAGATGATAGGCTTAGTAAAAGATTAAGGAAAGCGTTTAGAGAGATAGGCCAACCTTTAAGATACCACCTCTACGGTTTCGACGCAACGGTTCTATGGCATGTATTCGAGGAAAATGTAGATATCGAAATTATACAATCCTATAGTAACCTGATATCAGAGATTATAGAAAGGCTTAGGCTTCCTATTGTTTATTTTTCGACGAGGATAACAAAGAGGGAGAAAGACAATCTATATTTCCTTGTGATTAAGCCCACAGAAGTAGGCTCTTTAAAAGATATTAATTATATCATTACTTGGATGTTTAACTTAACGAGAAGTATTAGAAATCCGCTATTGCCTCAAGATAACGAAGTTGAAAAGCGGAGAAGAGTTTTAAAGACTATATTAGGAATTCCATAAAACGCAAGACACTCCTCTATGATCGAATCATTCAGAAGTACAACTGTAATAGGACGTATTAATATAGCAACGGCAATAGCATCTATAAAGATATGCCACAATTTTGCAGAAAAATATATTTTAAGATAGAGCCCTTTATAGATCTCGGTGGGGTCAGTCATCAGTAATAGCAATTGCGAGAGACTCCTCATTAGTCAGGTCTTCTCACAGAAATTTCTTTAGTAAAATGCTTATTTTCTCAATCAAGGTTACTAAACTGCTAATATGAGATAGCTCTTTAATCTTCGCCCATGCTTCTGATATTATCTTCCGATTCGGCTCCTTCTTCGATAATTGGCTCTTGATAGTGTTTATATCTGCAATATACTCAAGTTTCTCATCATCTGACAATATATCTATACTACCAATTTTCTGGGCCAAAATATCGAGCATATTAAAGAGATCTAGATACTCAATATGTACCACATTATGATCTCCAATAACCATAACGCCCCTGATATTAGTTATGTTTATTCCTTTAACAACACCTATTTTGCGAAACTTAGAAGAACCTTCAAAGTAATCGATTCCTTTATTCGATATCTTGAAGTATATTTGCTCCACACGAATCTTTTTTCCGCCTCTAATAGTCGTAAATCTTTCAACTTCTTTAATAACCCAGCCCGTTTGGATAAGATATTCAAGATTACTGACTATTTCATTATCACGTAAACCGTACTTTTTGAGTTCTCTCTTAATTTCACTAGATTTCATCCGTATACTTTTTATCCCCCTAGCAGACTTGAATTTATCGTAGAGAACCTTTAGAATAAGCTCTCTTATATCATCATTCGATAGATGCTTATTGGTGGTTCTTCTTCTCAACGGGATCACTCGTGCGATCTATAGGAGTCTAGCATAGAGGAAATATACTTTTCTATTCATATGAAACGAAAATAAATTTTTTAGGATAAAATCTAGAGTATTTTGGCGGGAATATTATTATGTTAGCTTGTCAATACGTTGATACCTTATAGCATCTCTTTTCTGGAGTAGAATTTTTAATAGATTTTCCTTCTTAAGTCGTGCTAGATCTGATAGGTCTAGTGGTATTATTAAACGGCCTTCTCTCTGATAAATATCTAATATCTCTTTGAGTGCGTCTTTCGTATAACCATTTTTGGATACAAAGATCCCTAACAAACTTTTATATTTTACAAGTTTTCCATGAAAATCTCTTATCTCACTAGCACTTACGGGTTTATTCCAGTTTTTACATTCAATTATAATATCACCAGTAGCTTCTCTAAACAATGGAAAACCGATGGGATAGTCCCTATGTAGATTTCTAACAATTATATCTAATTCG
This sequence comes from uncultured archaeon, assembly GCA_965367995.1. Classification (GTDB taxonomy): domain Archaea; phylum Asgardarchaeota; class Njordarchaeia; order Njordarchaeales; family Njordarchaeaceae; genus Njordarchaeum. The sequence continues at coordinate 8,300 of CBDULE010000046.1, forward strand.
GCAGTATCTAATCTAGCATTAATATCAATTATTTCTAGTCCTTCTATTCGTCTTATTAGATATACCATCAATTGCTCTAAGCTCTCCTTTTTCTCAGTATTTGTCTTAGATATCTCAACTCTTCTTATTAGAGAAGGAAAATCTTCATCAATGCCATGAAAGAATATTTCAGCTAATTTATCACTATTAAGATTTCGAGGAGGGGAAAAGGATATTATATCTAATAATCTACGCCCAGGCTCAGGATACTCTGAAGATAAAGGCCAAAGACTGTTTAATTGAACCTTCTTTTTCTCTGTTTTGATAAGATAATGATTTATGGCGAAAAAATTGGATACCTTTTTCAGTCAATTCTATAACTAATTCAATGCTTTCGTGCAAGTTTATAGTTTTTCTCCAATGCTTTCCGCAGTCAGTACATATTAATTCTAATGGCACTTTGTTGAGATCATCAAAGTTTCCAAGATGAGCTCCACATTTAGGACATCTTATTTCAAGTGTTACCCGTGCTAAGCCTTTCTTAATAATTTCCTTTAATTCATTTTTTATCTCTTCTACAGGTATGTTATTTATCGTAGCCCAATATATTAAGTTCCCATATCTAAATAT
>CBDULE010000047.1:0-8901 GCA_965367995.1 uncultured archaeon
TTATAAGAGACAGATACTATACGATTAGAAAGCATTTAGTATCTCTTCCTCTTATTCATCCTCTTTTTAAAAGTCTATTGAATCTTGGCTCAAGAATATTTATTTAAACTAGAGTCCATGATTAAAAATTCTTTACAGCATATGTTATGCCTCTAAGTTGATTGATCTTATATTTAGAGGCCTTAATACTGATATTCTTAATCTTTATTGTTTTTATGTTAGAGTTCTTTTAGTTAATTGAATCTCTTCCTCCTTAAAATTATCATAACCATATTTTCTATATTCTTAGGAAAAACCGTCGCTATGTAAATTCCTATTAGAGATAGGAAAGCTATAGTATATGCGAATGCCATATAGAGCGAAAATGGCTTTGTTGTGAATGCATCGATTAGATATAAAAGGAAAAACAAAGCCAATAATAAGTTTGAAATCATGTTGATTAAAGAGCGAACTTTCATGATTTCATTTTTTGTGGACCTCCAATTTCTATATGAACGGAATGAGATCATCATTATCGGAATGATAAATAACAATAGCATGAAAATCCTCGAGAGAATTTTTACTAGTGTTATTGTCTCTATTTCGTTCCCATAATAGTTTAAAGGAGAAATTACTAGATAATCTGTGAAACACAGTATTAGCATATATAGAATAAAGATTGTATGATTATCCTTTCTAAAAACAACAGTATACGCGAACAAGAAGTAAAAAGCTGCTGAACAGGAAATCCAAAGAGAGGCAATAGCAATCAGCTGGGGATACAAATAAAGCTTAAATCCCCTAAAAACAACGTAAAAGGAGCTTGATTTAGCATATAATAAAACCAAAAAAGCTAATGAAAGGAACAAAAGGGATACGCTTAATGTAAAATAAAAGAGAGCCAGTCTATGCGAAGATTTAGTAATAAGAGCGTTTAGCTTCAGTTCTGCGAGTTTTAAACTGTTATAAGCTAGGAAGATGTAAAGGATAGCAACGAGAAGAATTGTAATTGTGAGTAAAGTCAGATAAAACTCTATTGAAGGTGCTAATATATATGGCGTCTCTGGCCTATAGTTTATTAGAAATGTTAAGAAAGTGAAAAATAATGTTATAATTAGGAATAAACCCTCAAAAATGCTCAAGAAAAAAGGCCTCCTTCTAGTATCTACTTTCCAATTTTTCTACTCTTTCTATCAGACTCCTTTGAAGCTCTTTTAACTTATCTATTTCCTCTCTTAGCTTCTTATATTCCTCTGGTCTCTCCATGAACTTTCTTATCTTTTCAGCGACATCTCTAGCTTCTCTTCTAATTCTATTATCTGGATCATTTTTCATCATTTCCTCAAGAATCGGTAAATATTTAGCTGATAAAAGCTTTCCAATAGCACTTACAACCGCAAATCTAATCCTATAATTTCCATCCTTACTCGCTTCTTTAAGTAGCTCAAATACCTCTTTCTTATCAGGAAATTCGGCCAAAGCCATAACTGCTGTAGCTCTTACAAGATTATCTTCACTTTTACTTAAGCATTTCTTAATAAGACTAAATGATTCATCAGTTCCTAATTCAGCTAATCCTTTTATAGCCCCTCTCTTTATTATCTCAGCATGTGACTTGACCTCAAGAGCTTTCTTAAGTAGGGATAGTGCTCTCTCATCTTTGATTCTTCCCAAGCTATTAGCTGCTTCAGCTCTTGTATAATATCCCTCATTATGATTCTCAAGCACGCTTTTTAGAGCCCTAAATACATCTTCATCTTTCTTAAAGTTACCTAGAGCCTTAGCAATGGACATTCTAACTTTCTTTATTTTTACTTTTTCTAAAGCTTCAAGCAAAGCTTTTTTAGCTTCTTCAGTACCTATTTTTCCAAGAGCTTCAGCAGCTCTAGCCCGTACTCCCCAGAATGGATCGTTAAGAAGAGCATCTCTAAGAGCATCAACGGCTCTCTTTGATTTTTCATCTCCCAACTTTTTAGCAGCTAAAAGTCTCATATAGGTATACTCTGATTTTAACCATTTAATCCATTCATCAATCTTATTCTTAACATCCAAGACCGCGAATATCTTGAATTCTGGGTCAAAATAAACGGCTTCTGGCTTTTCATCAACAAATATGTAGAATATTTCTTCCTTTTCGGAAATCCAAAAAGTTTTCCTAATCCTTCTTTTTTCAGTAACAACTTCAACGTCTAGAGGTAACCTATATGCTTCCCATGAATCCTCTTTTTGAGACTGTTTAACTGTAATTTTCACAACTTTTTCTTCCGGATCCCATGAGTATGATATCGTAAGGACGGGATGACCAGCATTATAAATAAACTGATCAAAGAACCACTCCATATCTCTACCAACAACTTCTTCAACAACCTTTCTAAAATCTTCAGTATCAGCATTTGAGAACTTATATCTCTCAAGAAATTCTTTCAGAATTTCCCTAAATTTTTCCTCTCCAACTATATTTTTGAGAGTATGAAGAACAAGAGCTCCTTTTTGATAGCTATGCCTATCGAACATTTCCTCGGAATACTTATAAAGCCTATATGCAATCGGCCTAGCATATTTAGAATTATACTCCTGTAAATAGGTCTCAAGCTTTCTCAACAGATTCTCGATGAATTCATCTTCCCCTTTGAGATGTCTTATATACAGCGCCTCAAGATAAGTTGCAAACGATTCATTAAGCCATATATTAGCCCAATCTTTCGTGGTTACAAGATCTCCAAACCATTGATGAGCTAACTCATGAGCTACTAGCGAATAACTATCATACTCCTCGTGTGCGAGATCATCGTGTAACGTATAATCAGTCAAGATGGTTAATGTTGTATTTTCCATTCCTCCATATATATACTCACTAACGCATACCTGATAGTATTTATCCCAAGGATACTTGACGCCAATGAATTCTTCGAAGAATCTCATCATATCTTTCGTCTTATCAAAGCTATTCTCTATTAAATCTCCCATTCCTTTTGGAACGTAATATGCTAAAGGAATTCCATTATAATCATCGGTCTTGAAATCAAATTTGCCAATAGCAACAGCGATTAGATAAACAGTATGGGGCTTATCCATCTTCCAATGCCATATGCTCCAATTTTCTTTTTCTTCATGCCTAATTAGCTTTCCATTAGATAGTCCTATAAAACCTTTAGGAACTTCTAATATGACCTCTGACTTAATCTTCATGTTAGGATAATCAAACGTTGGAAACCAATATTTATTATATTCCGTTTCCCCCTGAGACCAAACCTGAGGAATTATATTTGGTTTCACTTTGGATGGTAGTACAAAATAGAGCCCTTTTTTAGGATATGCTTCATATTCTATAGTTAATGTTAGGTGACTATGCTCTTCAGTTAATAAGACTTTAATCTTTTCACCATCATAGTAAAAATCAGTATCTCTACCGTTCACAGATACTCTTTTTATTGTCATATCAACAGCGTCAAGATCAATAGAAGATACTTTGTCTTTAAGGAGGATATCTAGCTCAGCTCTGCCTTCAATCTTTTTCTCAAAGACATAAACTTTCAGATACAATCTCATTTTCTCTATCTTATAATTTGGATCTTTAGGGTATTGTGGCTTATATTCAGGGTATGCAAAGTCTCTGTCTCTCTTAATAATATGCAAAGGCCATCCCTCTTCTTGCTATAAAATGCCTTTAAATGACTCTGAAGTGGATTTTTATTCTCTATGTAATCTTTTTTAAAAAATAAAGTATATATGAATCAATGGTTAAAGGAAAGAGAAACTTGTCTTCTATTAAGGAGATTCATTTAATGAATAAAAGTGTACTAGCAGATAGTTTAAAATTAAGACATTCTCCTCATATTTCTTAGGTTTGTTTCTAGGGTGATTGATACGTTCCTAGACAAATATTACGAGACGGTTAGAGAAGTAATTTCAAAGATATATAGTGAAGAGAGGGAGAATATAGAAAAAGCAGCACAATTAGTTGCAGAAGCTACAATGAAGGACAAACTTATTCATGTATTTGGCACAGGGCATTCAATGATAATTGCTGAAGAGCTTTTCTTAAGAGCAGGAGGCCTTGTTAATGTTAATGCAATTCTAGCCCCAGACCTTTCGATTCATAAGGGGATAGTATCATCTGTGAATGAAAAAACTCCTGGATTTGCTGAAAAAGTCTTGAGTAGATACAATTTATCTGAGGGAGATGTATTTATTGTTATCTCAGTTTCAGGAGTTAATGCAGCTCCAGTTGAAGCTGCTAATATAGCGAAACAGAAAGGTTGCAAAGTAATTGCAATAACATCGGTGGAGGAATCATCAAAGCTTAAACCAAGAAATCCTTTAGGAAAGAGATTATATGAAATAGCTGATATCGTTATTGATAACAAAGTTCCATATGGAGATGCTGTGCTTCAATTACCAGATTCTCCAATTAAGGCTGTTCCAGTATCAACAATAGCAAGTGCTTTTGCGGCCAATTCTATAGTTGCTAAAGCCATCGAAATAATGATTCAGAAAGGATTTAAACCTCCTATATGGGTTAGCGGTAACATTCCAGAAAGCGATAAGATAAACATGCAATATGTGGATAAGTTGATTGGAAGAATAAAACACCTTGGAATTGAAGAATTAATGCTGAAGCTTAGCGAAGAGAAGAAGGAAGAGGTTAAAGTAGAGATTAAGAAAGCAAAATCCATTTTGGTTAAAGGAAGAATATTAACGCCATTCAATGAAATCGAAAACGGAGTTGTTCTAATAGAAGAAGGGAAGATAGTTTATGTAGGAGAGGACAAGCAAAACTTAAAGGCTGATCTAGTTTATGATTACGCAGGTAAATATGTAATTCCAGGGCTCATAGATATTCATATCCACGGTTGCGAGGGTGCAATGGCATTAGATGGGAATCCTGATTCAATTAGAGAAATGGCCTATAAATTAGCCAAGCATGGAGTTACTGGATTCTTGCCGACAGGAGGAACCCTACCTCATGAAATTATATTGAAGATAGCAAGAGCAGTTAAAGAGGTTTCAAAAGAAATTGTGGGTGCAAAAGTATTAGGAATGAATTCTGAAGGGCCTTTTGTAAATCCAGAGAAGAAGGGGGCCATGATAACTGGATTCATGAGAAAAGCTAGTATTGAAGAAGTGGAGGAGATATACAAAGAAAGTGGTGGCTTGCTTAAGATAATGACTATAGCTCCCGAGATAGAAGGAGCAATGGAAGTTATAAGATGGTTAGCAAAGCATGACGTTATTCCCTCAATCGGGCACTCAAACGCTACATATGAGATAGCCATGGAAGCATTTGATAATGGTGCTAGAAATGTTACTCATCTCTACAACGCTATGAGAAGTTTTCATCATAGAGATCCTGGCATAATTGGAGCTGCATTTGACAGGGATGATGTAACGGTTGAGCTCATAACAGATGGAATTCATGTTAAGCCAGCAGCAATAAGAATGGCAATAGCAAATAAGGGTTGGAATAATGTGATTATAGTTTCTGATGCTACTCCATTAGCTGGACTTCCCGATGGGGTATATCGGTATCCTGGTTTCCCGCCTATAACAATTAAGAATGGTAAGGCAACACTCCCAGATGGAACTTTGGCTGGAAGCACACTGACATTGGACAGAGCTATTAAATTCCTTGTTAGTATAGGAATTCCTCTAAAAAGAGCTATTCAAATGGCATCAACAAATCCGGCTAGATTATTAGGTCTTAAGAAAGGAATTTTAAAAGTCGGTTATGATGCAGATATAACAGTAATGGATGAGAAATTTAACGTCTTATTAACAATTGTTGAAGGCAATGTGGTTTATGAAAGAAAGTCAGCCTAAATTTTTTATTTTTCTTTTTGAATATCAATAGGGATTATCCCATCAAAATAGATTTCTCTTAGATTAAATTTTATCGCTACTGCGAGTGCTTTAACTCCGCTCTTTATTGCTCTTATAAATGCTTCACCAAACTTTGGATCAATCTCCCAATTAATTCTAATAGCCTTTGCTCTGCTCATGGATAAAAACAAGATATAGCTATGGTAACCCTCATTTAAAGCTCTCATAAGAGTAAGAATATGTTTTCTTCCTCTTTCTGTCGGTGCATCAGGATAATAGCCATAATCTCCAATAAACAGTGAAACTCCTTTGACTTCTAAAAGTATTTTTGCTTCATCATCAAGATAGAAATCAATCCTGCTATCTCCGTATTTATATTCTGGGATAATTTTAGAGTATTTAGGGAGGGGTAATAATCTTAATTCTAGGATTTTTTCGACAATATAGCGATGATAATTTGTATTAGTTAACCACCACTTCCCATCCTTATAAACTCCTAAAACGTCTCCGAATGTTTTTCTTCTTCCTTCCTTTTTTAGACAAGCAACTTTAACGTTTTTCTCGAGCAATCTCGGCAATCTACCCGTTTCTACCAATCTGCATTGTAAGATTCTCTCACCACAATCCATCAGTATCAAAAATTTGTTAACTCTCTCTAAAAATTTACCAACTATTATTTCTCCCTCAATCTCTAGTAGTTTAATCAAGCTGAATCACGCTAATAACTATTCTTAACAATCCTTCATTAAAGTTGAGAAGATGTTTTTAATATAGAAGTTAAGGTTATAACTAAAAGTTTTTCTTATGTAATATTACAAATGAATTGGTGTATATTATGGCAAGACTTCTAGTTATTGGTGGCGGACCAGCAGGAATGGCCGCAGCTTCTAAAGCTAAAAGAGAAAAACCGGATTTAGAGGTTATCGTAGCCGAAGCTGGCAAATATGTTTCCTTCGCTTTGTGTGGCATACCTTATTACCTCGCAGGAGTTGTGAAGGACATTAATGAACTAGTACACTATACTCCTGAATATTTTAGAGAGAAGAGGAAGATTGATGTTAGGATAAAAACTAAAGTTACTTCAGTTGATTTCAGCGGAAAAAAAGCGATATTGGAGTATGAAAATGGTAGAGAAGAGGAGGTTGAATGGGATTACTTAGTAATAGCTACTGGAGCTAAACCTAGAACATTTCCTCTACCTGGACTTGATTTAGAGGGAATATATACTATACGCTCTCTTGATGATGCAGTAATAATTAAAGAAGCAGCAAAGAAAGCGGAAAAAGTAGTAATCGTTGGTGGAGGATATATCGGTCTAGAAGTTGCTGAGGCGTTTAGAATTCTAGGGAAGAAAGTAACTGTTATAGAAGCATTAGACCATGTATTACCTAATGTTGATAAAGATATAGCTGATTATGTCGAGGAAGAGCTTCGTAGAAACGGTATTGAGATTAAAAAGGAGCAGAAAGTTGTTGGATTCGAAGGCAATGGAAAAGTAAGAAAAGTATTAACAGAGAAAGGAGAGTATGAAGCTGACCTTGTGATATTCTCAGTAGGTGTTGTACCAAATACGGATCTCTTTAGAGATAGTCCTTTAGAGTTTGGTTTTAAAGGTGCAATAAGAGTAAATGAAAGAATGGAGACAAACATTGAGGGAGTCTATGCTGTTGGAGATGTCGCAACAGTTAAGAACATTGTTACTGGAAAAGAGGATTGGATAGCATTAGCTCAGATAGCTAATAAGATGGGTAGAGTTGCTGGAGCGAATATAGCTGGATTAGAAATGTCTCTTCCAGGAGTTGCTGGAACAGCATTTATAAAAGTTTTTGACCTCGAGGTTGGAAGGACTGGTTTGACAGAATTTCAGGCTAAGAAGCTTGGGTATAATGTTGAATCTATAGTTGTGAAGAGTGTTACCAAGCCTAAATATTATCCTGGATGGAAGAATATCGTAGTAAAAATACTCTATGATTCCGAAAGTAAAAAGATCCTAGGCGCTCAAGCTGTTGGTGGGGAAGGAGTTTCCATGAGAATAAATGCTATAGCTACCGCACTATATGCAAAGCTCACTGTTGATGAGCTATTCAATATTGACTTTGGATACGCTCCTCCTTTCGCTCCAGTATGGGATCCATTGGTTGTTGCGTCAAGTTTGGCATTAAGAAGAAAAAAGGTTTAGAATGGTTTAAGCTCGAAATACTTTTTATCAAGTCCCTTATTTTTGGGGCGTAAATTGGTTTCCTTTGACCACCTCGTTTCGGCTTTTTCTCTTCTATTTCTGCTTCATAACCAACATCCTTCAATTCTTCCTCATCAACATTAACATATATCTGTTGTGCTTGAGGAACAAAAGTCAACAACCGCCCAGTTTCTAAATCAACCTCCCATACTCCCCGTTCTGCACTCCTCAAAATTTTGTCTATTTTCGCAAGTATTGGTTCCTCAAAATCATTTAACAATTGATCAAGTTTCACCTGTAAAACTTTCAATCTATCAAATATATCATCGGGCGCATTACGCCAAATTGAATAAGTTTCTCCACCACCCTTTTGATGTTTAATCGTAATTGTATATAAAACCTTATACAACAAAACTCTTGCCCTAGTATGAGCACGAACACCTCTCTTCTTTTTGTAATACTCAGTGAAAAAATACAATAACCTTTCAAAATCATCCTGAGAAACCCTATATCCGAAAACATTAACCCTCTTCATTCTCTTTCTCCACCAATTCTATTTCTTCCACACAATCTATATTTACATACTTGCTAATATCATAAACCCTCGCATAACTATTTTTATCTAAAACACGATTACGCATCATATATAAAATACTTTTTATAACTCTCCTTAAAAATATATAATTCAACTCTTCACCATTAAAAAGATAATCTAATAATTTTTTGTTTTGCAAAACCCAAAGAACAAGCTCAGAAGCAACATCTTCTTTCATCATCTCGTCTTTAAGTCTTGGATATAAAATGGACAATTGCTTTTTCGTCTCCAACCACAAGACCATCAATTTGTCGTTTGAGTTCATATTTATCCCCCAACCTTAAAGATTTATTTAATAATTTTCTATTGTACTTACCCGGGTTATAAT
>CBDULE010000048.1:0-8879 GCA_965367995.1 uncultured archaeon
ATCCTATCCAGCTTAGTCATATTAAACCCTATCCCCATATCCCTTAATTTATTCCCTATAATCCTTACGTATTTTCTCGCTAATCCCAGTGCCATAGCATCATCTATATCGCTAAAAATAGCAACGAACACATCATCATACCTAGCTATCGCTAACTGGTAATCCTTGCTCAAGACCCTTTCTATTTCACTATTCACAGCTTCTTTGAAAAAAGTAATGAGAGCGGCAAGCCCATTCGTTACGAGAGAGACATCCTTTAGCTCTCTCTCAATCTTAAAGCTATGCTTTATTAGAGCTCTTGATCCCAAAAAGATGAGATATCCAAGAATCATCCTAAAAACCTCCAAATATCCTAAGCCATAGACTTCCTTTTCTCTCACTCTTTAACTTTGCGTTAATTACCTTATCCACTACTCTGCTAACATCTCTATCAATGATAACCCCATGAGATGGCGCTATAATATTTACTCTTTTCTTCTTAAGAAAGCCTAAATATTTCTTTACTTCGTTTGTAGTATATCCAAGACCCTCATGGAATTTTATTATTTTCTTAATCAAATACTGTGTATCTCCATCAAATCTCAATTTCCACTCATCATCGTAAAGCTGGCCAAAGTAATCTCCCGTAAATATTATTCCGTCAGGTTCTAAAAGATAAACAACGCTTCCATGCGTTTCTATTGGAGTATAAAAGGTTATAATTTCCCTCTTCCCTATTTTTATTCTATCTCCGCCCTTCAATAATTGGATGTTACCATAAATACCCATAAAAGATAGCTGGACCTTAATGTGCTGGTGGATGAATATGTTTGCATCATAAAAGTACTCAACTATATGTTGAATGCCGCCCAGATGATCGATATGCTCATGCGTCACGAATATATTTGGAACATTACCTATCATTTTTTCGATTTCTTCAGCAAGTAATTTGCCCATTAAAGGAGTACCAGTTTCAACTAAAGTAGGGTTCTCATCAAGTATTAAAAACGCATTTATTGAAAGTTTTGCTTTATCCAGATATATCGTAAAGATGTAGATATCATCAGTAAGTTTATTTACCATTAGATTGGGCATTCTCGGAGCACCTTAAGCTTTAGATTAAGTGCTCTTAACAAAAAATTCCAAAAACTAGGATTAAAATTTCTAAAAAATGAGTTTAAGAACTTTCTTGTTGCTTTGTCTTCTGAAGCGCTAAAGCTAACACTTGGCTTAATTCAACTCCTGAGATATTAACTGGGAATAAAATAATCGTGTTTTTCTCTTTTGCTACATCAATTATCGTATTTAACTCTCTAAGTCTAAGCGCAACTGGATGCTTCTCAAAGAACTCTGCAGCTTCTGCTATTATTTGAGCAGCTTGTCTCTCTCCCTCCGCAGCTATAATCTTAGCTCTCCTTTCCCTCTCAGCCTCTGCTTGAGCAGCCATTGCTCTGATTAATTGCTCTGGCAAAACTATTTGCTGTAAGGATATACTTGTGATTTTTATACCCCAAGGAGCTACTTGCTCATCGACGATTTGCTGAATCTTCTTTGCTAATTCCTCTCTATTAACAAGAATTTCATCTAATTCGAAATCCCCTAAAACATCTCTCAAAGCTGTTTGTCCTAGTAAATAAAGTGTTTTGTATACATCCTTCAATGAGAGAACTAATTTCATCGGATCCACAATTCTATAAAGCACTGCAGCATCTACCTTTATGTTAATGTTGTCCTTAGTAATAACTTCTTGGTCAGGAATGTCTATCGTTTGAACCCTTAGATCTATAATTTTAGCAGTTTCAATTCCAGCAATTATATATGTTACGCCAGGACCTCTCACACTATGAAGCCTACCAAGCCTAAAGACTACGAGTCTCTCATATTCAGGAATAATCTTTATCCTAACAAATGTAAAAAACAGGATTATCGCTATTACAAGCAAAAACATTGTTACGAAAGGGTCAATCGGCATTTAAACACCACAGTCAAACAATTATTTGTAGGTAAATGAAGTATAATAGACGTCAAAAAATAAAAATTTATGACAATTGCTTAAAAAATGCCTTTTTAATATCGATTTAAAAAATATTTTGCACTCTTTTTATCGGAAGAACAAAAAATTGAAAAGTTCAAATCTTAAAATTTTGGCAATAATTCAAATAAAATGTTCATTGGTGAGAGGTTTCTAAGAAATGACTGATGAACTCTACTTTATGGAAAGAGCCCTTGAAAAAGCGGTAGAATATGGTGCTGACTTTGCTGAAGTGAGATTTGAGGAGGAAAATATACTTTACATAAGGTTTGAGAAAGAGGATATAAAATCACTTGATGTTGGTTCTGATGTCGGCCTAGGAATAGTTGTTTACTACAAAGGTGCTAGGGGATACAGCTATACGTCAGAGCTAACAGAGGTATCTGTTGATGAGATGGTTAAAAATGCTATAAGAGTAGCTAAGGCTTCATCTCTTCTTACTAAAGAGAAAATCGAGCCCATAGAATATAAGCCAGAGGATTATAAAGGATTTGTTCCTTCGGTTAAAAAACACCCAAGGGATGTAAGCTTAGAAGAGAAAATAGAAATTGCAAGGCTTGGAATAAAACACGCTTTAAGCAAGGAGGGAATTGCTAGTCTTGTTACATATTACGGTGAGAGATGGGGAAGAAAAATCTTTCTGAACAGTGAGGGGCTAAAAAGAAGTTGGAATCCAATAATAGTTGGGCTAATATACTTAGCTGTTGCTAGGAAGAATGGAAATGTTGGTAGAAGTTATGAGAATTTCTCTGCATCAAGAGGCCTTGAATTATTCGAGGATAGAAGTCCTGAAGAAATCGTTGAAAGAGCAGTCAAGGGAGCTTTTGATAACCTTGAGGGTAAAATAATAAAAAGTGGTGAATATCCTATAGTTGCCGATCCAGAATTCGCTGGTTTAATAGCTCACGAAAGCTTTGGTCATCTTACTGAAGGAGATTACGTAGCTACAAAGGCATCCATTCTTTATGGTAGACTTGGAGAAAAACTTGGAAGTGATGAAGCTAATATATTAGAGTCCGGCGATCCAGTTAACTATGGTTATTGGGTTCCCTATGATGATGAAGGAGTTGCAACAAAAACTGTGTATCTCGTTAAGAATGGATATCTAGAGGGTTATCTCCATTCTAGATTTACAGCTAAAATGATGAATATGAGTCCAACTGGAAACGCTAGAGCAATTAATTACAGATTTCCACCAATAGTTAGGATGAGAAATACTTACTTCGGTCCAGGAGATATGACAAAGGAAGAAGTTTTTGAAGTTATTAAGAGGGGAGTTTACGCTGAAGGATCTATGGGAGGACAGACAAATGACATTGGTGTTTTTACCTTCGGAGCGAATAGAGCATATTGGATCGAAGATGGAGAGATAAAATATCCGATTAAATCAGTAACTGTTAGAGGTAACATACTCGACTTCTTAAAGAACATCATTGGAGCCTCTAAAGAAGTTTATGTAAGAACTTCTATTAGGGGAGGATGTGGAAAAGCTATGCAAGGTCCCTTACCAGTAGGTTTGGGAGGACCCTATTTAGCTGTTAAGAAAGCTATTATTAGTGTTGGAGGTTGAGGTTTATGAATTTAGAGCAGATTGCTGAAGAGATTGTTAAGAGGGGAGAAAGCAAGGGGTTTGATGAAATAGAAGTCTATCTCGTTAAAGAAAAGAATTCCTTGATTCAAATAATTGAGAGCCTAGTTACGGCAAAAATGGGTGAAGAAATAGGAGTTGGCATCAGAGCTAGTATTGGAAAGAAAGTTGGTTTTATTGCAACATCAACTGTTGATTTGGACAAAATTGATGTCGTCCTTGATAATTTAAAATCCGTTGTTTTAACCCGTCCTGAAGATAAAGATTTCAACGGTTTTGCGGATCCAAAAAGTGTTAAGCATAAAGGAGGAGTCATAGACGCTAAGATTTATGAGGCCCCAATAAATGAGATATCAGAAAGCGTAAAGTCAGTATTTGAGAGCGTTAAGAAACTTGATTACATTGTAAAACTTGAATATCACATAACATTAGCGGATGAAGAAATCATAATTGCGAATTCACGAGGTCTCATGGCTAACGATGAAATTACTTATGCTATGGCTTTTGCTGAGGTTAAAGGAAAAAACGAGACCTTGGCAATGGATTATCATACTTCAAGAAGACTTGAGATAGATAAATTAGTTGGTGTTCTAGAAAACGCTGCTAGGAAAGTGAAAGATTTCCTAGATGCAAAGAAACTATCAGAGCCTTTCGAGGGAGCTGCTGTAATAGTTAACAAAGAGGTATCAAATTTCCTTCAGAACTTCATATCATACAACTTCTCGGCTTTAAATATTCAAGAGAACAGAAGCAAGTTTGTTGGTAAATTAAATGAGAAAGTTGCTGATGAAAGATTAACAATTCTCGATAATCCTGAGAATCCTAATGCGCTCCTCTCGCTCAAATATGATGGTGAAGGTGTACCAACATACAAAAAGGCCCTAATCGAAAACGGTGTGTTAAGGACTTATCTCTATGATGTTTACTCCGCAAGAAGAGAAGGAAAGGAAAGTACAGGCAATGGTGTAAGAACAAATTATAGGTCTCAACCATCCCCATCTCCGCTGAATGTTGAACTAGTTCCAACATGCAATAAGGATGCTCAGGCTCTAATTAATGAGCTAGATAAGGGCATCTTCGTAGGTGGATATGTTATGGGATCTCATATGGCTGACCTAATTAATGGAGTATTCTCGCTGACATCCCTTGAATCTTATTACGTGGAGAATGGTGAAATAAAGTATCCGATAAGGTCAGTAACTATAACTGGAAACTTCTTCGAGTTTATTAATAACATTATTGAGATAGGTAATGATAAGGAAGTTACCTTCGGAGGAGTTTATCCATCAATCCTAGTTAAAGGCCTTCGCTTCATCTAAAATCCCATTCTTAATTTTTGTAGGACATAATTTTTTAGAATAAAAAATCACAAACCAATTCTATGGTTTCTTCCAAAAGGGAACTCTATCATGCCAATTGATGAATTATTCCCCTATCCTAATTATCGAAAAGGACAGAAGGAGACAATTATCTTCATCAAGAATGTTATTGAGAGCGGAAGCATTGGATTATTACATGCGCCAACTGGAATAGGAAAGACGATATCCGCGTTAACAGCATATTTTTCAGCATTCAAAGAAGAAGGAAGTAAAGGTTTCTTTCTAACTAGAACTAAAAGTCAAGCTATGATATATGTAAAAGAGTTGAGAAAGATTTCTAGGAAAATTGGTGATATACCTTTTGTGATAATGCGCTCAAAGAAAGATTATTGTCTCATCGCCAGACAATCAAAGAAAATCCGAGATTTACCGTATTATGCATTTGTTAGGTTTTGTGAAGTAATGAGGTCAACAGATAGATGCCCCTACTATAAAAATACTTACAAGAAGGGAAAACCAACAGAAGCTTTGCTAAATGCTGAACTTGAGCTCCTGGAGATAGGAGCGACACCAGAAAACATAATTAGGGTTTCTAGACGATATAATATTTGCCCCTATGAGTTAGCAAAATTCTTTGCTGAGAAGGGTGAAATAATTGTTGGTAGCTATAACTACATTTTCAGTGATATTGTTAGAGAAAGCTTCCTCGAGAAGATAAATATTGAGTTAAAAGACGCTATAGTCATTGTAGATGAAGCTCATAATCTCCCTGATTTCATTACATCAGCATTTGGGCTTTACCTAAGCACAGCTACAGTTGAAGAGGCTATCAAAGAGCTGGAAAGATTAGGGTATGAATATGAAGATTATATCGATTTTCTTCAAGATTTACTTTCCCAAATTAGGGGAATAAAGCTTGAAAAAGAGGATACACCTCATGTCGTAGATTTAAGCTTTCTCAAGTTTTTCAGCAATAAGCATGATATCTCCTTCCTTAGGGAGGCTGGAGAGAAGTATGTTGAAAGAGGTTATGGCATTTTTTCTAGGCTCTCATTTATCGCTGATTTTCTGGATAACGCAAGATTCCTATTGCATCTCGATGAGTATACAACCTTAGCTATAAGAAGTGATAAGCATGTAAGAATTGGATTCGAGCTTCTAGATCCATCTTATGCTGCAAAAGAAATATTCAATAGAGCGAAGGCAGTTGTTTTGATGTCTGGTAGTCTATACCCTATCGAGTATTATAAAACTAGTTTAGGACTTTTAGGGGATGAGAGAGTAAGGGAACTTATTCTGAGGTCTCCCTTTCCAGAGGATGCTATGAAGATTATCGTTGATCTAAGTGTTACGACCAAATATACCGAGAGAACGCCTTTTATGATTAAAAGAATCGCAAGGAATTTGGATATCATTTTAGATGTTATAAAGGATTACGGAGTTCTAGTAGTCTTTCCCAGTTATGCGCTAATGAGGAATGTTTTAGAAGAAATGAAATTGCATCGAAGAGTTTTTGCGGAGGAAAGGAGTACTGAAATTGATGAAGTTATAAACCTTCTAAGAGTTAGAAGAAATGCAGTTATTTTTAGTGTTGCTGGCGGTAAATTGATGGAAGGAATTGATTATAGAATAGGAAATGAGACTGTCATAAAAGCAGTAGTTATCGTAGGTATACCTTTCCCAGAGATTAACGATCTGCTTAAAGAGAAGGAGAAATATTATACGGAAAAATACGGGTCATGGTGGGGAAAATTTATCACTATAATAGCTCCTGCAATTAGGAAAATCCTTCAAGCTGCTGGAAGATTAATAAGAGATGAGAAGGATTGGGGCGTCTGTATAATCTTGGATTGGAGGTTCCATAGACATAAATATTGGAAGTTTATGCCTTCTAACTGGAAAAAGTATGATATCTCTACATCAGAAGAAGGTCTTAAAAATAAATTAAAAGCGATTTTCATGAGGAGAATCGAGTAGCTTCTTTTCAATGCCTTAGACAATCATGCCTTTATATAATACTTCTGAAGCACAAAGTGAACTATTACGGATATCATTATTTATGATTATCAAGTTGACTGTTAAGTTAACTTTGCTACTTTCTCTATTTTGAGAGTAATTAGTGAAGAAATCAGTTTTTGAAAAATCTTGCAAAAGTTCTAGTAAATATTAAAGTATGCGATGCATTTCCTATTTATATTAACTTTATGAAGTTTTTATACTCACAAAAATAGTTTATGAAAAATACGTAATTAACGTAGGAGAGTCTCATGGCAAAAGTCAAGGTTGAGAATCTAGTTAAAATCTTTGGCAGGAATGTTATAGCTTTGAAAGGAGTTAGCTTTGAAGTTAGAGATAAAGAATTCTTCGTCCTCCTAGGACCATCAGGTTGCGGAAAAACAACAACATTGAGAATCATTGCTGGTCTAGAAAAACCAACTAAAGGGAGAGTATACATAGACGATACTGATGTTACGGATCTCCCTCCGAAGGATAGAGACGTTGCGATGGTCTTTCAAACCTGGGCTCTATATCCTCACATGAAGGTCTATGATAATATTGCCTTTCCTCTTAAAATAAGAAAAGTACCAAAAACGGAGATTGATAGAAGAGTTAAGGAGATAGCTAAGCTCCTTAAAATTGAGGATTTGCTAGATAGAATGCCAAAGCAACTTTCAGGAGGTCAGCAACAAAGAGTTGCTCTAGCTAGAGCTCTGATAAGAAAACCTAAAGTTTGGCTTCTAGACGAGCCATTATCAAATCTAGATGCTCTCCTAAGAGTTTATATGAGATCTGAGTTGAAACGACTGCAAAAGGATATAGGAGTAACTACAATATATGTTACACATGACCAAGTAGAGGCTATGACAATAGCTGACAGAATCGCAGTTATGAATGCTGGTCAGATAATGCAAATTGGCGACCCACTAAACATATACAATAAGCCAGCTAACATTTTTGTTGCTGGTTTTATAGGAACACCTCCTATGAACATGTTAAATGGAACACTTGTTGAGAGCGATGGTAGCATATTTGTTGAAGGAAATAGCTTCAAATATAAGATGCCTGAAGCATTGTATAACATTCTAAAGGACAAAGTTGGATCAGAAGTTGTTCTTGGATTTAGACCAGAAAATGCTATAGTTAGCACATCTCCCGAAGGTAACTATATTGAGGGCGAAGTTTATGTAATAGAGCCTTTAGGAAACGAGATTCTAGTTGATGTTAAGGTTGGAGAGAAGATTATAAAGGTCAAGATGACAATGGAAGAAAGCCTTCTTAGGCTTCGTGGAAAAATATATGTTATTCCAGATCCAAACAAGATTCACTTATTTGACGCAAAGACAGAAAAAGCCCTAATATAGGGTATCATTCTCTAGTTCGTAAGTATGAGAAATTGCTTTTATTTTTATTAATAATTCCTAAACCTAATCGTCAATTGGTAATATTGTCCCTTTTGGAGGATAAAGAAAAATAGTCCATAAGAAAATTTAATATCTGAGTAATTCCTTTACTGAGACCAGTCTATTTGAAAAGACTGGAACTCTTCTATAGGTATTGGAGGCGGCATTTCTTCCTCTTCTTTCTCAACCTTCGGTGGAGCTTCTTCCTCAGGTTTTCTCTTCTCTTTAGGTACCTTCTCAACAACTTCTAGGGATGTTATATCATATACTAACTTGAGCACTCCAAGAAGGAAACCAAACAAAAGTGTGAATAGGGCAAATACTGGAATATCAAAGATTTCTGTTAATACTAGATATCCATACGCATGATTAGGAATAAATGAGATAGGATCAACCGAACCTCCTGCGAGATATTTAAGAATGATATCATACGCTAGAAGAGGAATGTAATAAAAGAGAAGTGATAGACCTGTAATTAATAAACTCCCTTTAAATGCTTTTTTCCAATTCATTCGGATAACCTCTACATAAAATCATCAAAAAATAGTTTGAAAAATTCA
>CBDULE010000049.1:0-8852 GCA_965367995.1 uncultured archaeon
AGATGTAGAGAGGTCTCGTGGGCTCGGAGATGTGTATAAGAGACAGGTTAATAGATTATGCTAGATGGGATGAATTAGATTCATTGGAAGGCCCAATAATGAGAGCTTATGATATCTTTCTTGCAGAAAGATTTTCTGAAGATCTCTATAATTTTGATATCATCGATCGTTTTAATAATGTTAGACTTTGGCATTCAAAGAGACAAGAAAGTAAAACAAAAATAACTATGGATTTAAATGAATTGAAATATCCTTGGCATCTCCTTGATATAATGAATGTTTTGCTTAACGATATCAAAAGGAAAATACACCCTGATGCATTTATAGATGATAATGTGTTGATAAAAGGTAATGTTTTCATTGATAAGGGAGCAAAAATTTTTGGAAATACGGTGCTTGTCGGTCCCTTATACATAGGACAAAATGTAATAGTAGGAAATTGTAGCTTAGTGAGGCAAGGAATTATCGAAGCTAACTCATTAGTTGGGGCAAGAATCGAGATAGCACGTAGTCTACTTCTAGAAGAAAGTGAAACTCACTCAGGATATATAGGAGATTCGATTTTCTCATATAAATCACATGCCGGAGCTGAATTTGTAACAGCTAATTTAAGGTTAGACCGAGGACCGATTTATGTGAAAATAGGAGGAGAGAGAATAAACACAAGAAGGAATAAATTAGGTGCGATTATAGGTGAAAATACAGAAATTGGGGTAAATGTTTCTATAATGCCCGGAATACTGATCGGTAAAAATTCTCTTATAGGACCTGGAACAGTAGTTTTTGAGAACGTACCGGATAATACAAAATATTATGCAAGATATGAAATAATGATGAAACCTATTTAGCAGCATTATTTTTCTTTTTAATGAGTTTTTTCCTAATCACGTTACTTATTTTCATTAAGTCAATTTTTTCAGATCCATTTAGTTCAGAAGCAACTTCTGTGAGCAGTTCAAGCAATCTTTTCTTATTTTTAACATTCTCTCGTAACTCCACAAGAATAAAATTCATATTATCCCTACCCTGGCCTCTCGTAATAAACGGTGCAATTAACACTCTCGTTCCGTCCTTAAGAACCATTTCTCTAACATATTTACCTATAATCGAAAGTTCTGCTGGCATAGCTCTGTTCTCTAATAATCTCGATACTAACTTGCTTCTTTTAATGTAATAGTATTGAAATACTGGCCCCCAAAATTCATCGAATAATATAACAGCCATCCCCTTAGCACCCATCCTATGAAGCTTCATACGAGCTTCTTTGCCAAGATATATCTTTGTAGGTTCAGGAGCCTTAACTAGAGGAATTGTAAGATTATCCTCCATCATAATGACCTTCTTGATTTTTCTCATTTGAGACTCATTTCTAAGAAAATATAAGATGGCGGAATATTATAGTATTACAGCATCATAATAGGTTATACTCTTTTAACAATCTTTCACATTCCTCAATATCTTTATGAGTATCTATTGCTTTCCATAGGGTATTTTCAAAAGTCACTGCTTTTAATTTACCTTCCTCGGCCAATTTAACAAAAGCCGTCTTTTCAATATCTCCTTTTTCGGGTAAATACTTGAAGATTTCAGGTCTGAAGCAATAGACTCCTGCATTAATCCAGTAGTCCTTTAGTAGAGGTTTTTCTATAAACTTCTTTATCAAACCGCTTTTTTCATCAAATTCTACAATTCCATAAGGTGAAGGCAGGGGAACCAATGAAAGTACTCCAACAATTTCGGGGGACTCTAATAATACATTCTTCAATTTTTCTAGAGGAATATCTGTGATAATATCACCATTCATAGCAAAGAAAAACTCTTCATCCTTCAATAAAGCTTCAGCATTTTTTATTCCTCCTCCCGTACCTAGAGGCTCATCTTCTACAACGTAAGCTACTTTTATCCCATACTTTTTTCCACTTCCAATAAGCTCAAAAACCTTCTCCTTAAGATATCCTGTTGCTAAAATGACTTCATCAACACCATTTCTCTTGAGCCATTCTATCTGCCATAATAAGATAGGTTTTCCACCCACTGGAACAAGTGGTTTAGGAACTTTTTCCGTGTAAGGCCTCAATCGTTTTCCAAACCCTCCAACCAAAATCAATGCTTTCAAAAAAGCCACCTCTACGCATTTTAATGCTTAATTATGTTCAGAACATTCGCATTTTAAAAGCGTTTAATAAGTTTAATGCAAGCTTCTCTTCCTCACTTAACTCTCTCAAACGCTTCTCTTTAGTTTTAATGATACTAGAAGCGATCCATCTTAATGAAATATTTGAAAAACGAGTTAAGTAGGACATCTCATAAAAGAGCTTAGACGCGTTTTTAAAGATTTTTTGGACTAGATGATAACCCTTCTCAGTAAGAATTAATCCGCCCCTGATATCGATGTAACCATGCTTGTAGAGAAGATTAATTATCATAGATACATCGAGTGAAATTACAGTGTCTCCTTGAAGGATAAAATGAAACATTCTCATGTTTGAGATGCTCTGAAAAACCGCTAATAGAGATACTATATCCTCTTCAGAAGCCTTTGTATTCCCAATGTTATAGGAATATATAGCAAGCAATACTAGATCCATCTTATCTACAGAGGAAACATTCATGAGAAAGCACCTATAATCGAGATTATTGTTGAAAAGAAGGACAAAGAAGTATATTAGAACAACATAGCATCTTTGAATTACATCAGAGATGCCGGCTTATCGTCATCCTAAATGTCAGTTGGGGCTGTACTCATCATAAAGTAAAAGAATGGCGCCGGGGGCGGGACTCGAACCCGCGAGGCGGAAACCGCCACCGGATCTCAAATCCGGCCCCGTTCCAGCTCGGGAACCCCGGCACATCTAAGATACATGTATTTTCACTCACTAGGTTTATTTATTTAACTTTCTCCTTCCTTACTGTAAATTAAAAAAATTTGAGTAATCTAAGAAGATAAAATGTCCTTTATCATTGTTATAAGTTGAGATAGAGGAACCTCCATCCTTTCGTTTAATTCCCTATCTACGATGGTAGCTTTTCCCTCTTTAAATTCTTTTTCTCCAAGAATAACTAGGATTCTCACTCCCTTTTTATTAGCATACTCTCTCTGCTTATCAAATTTCCTTCTCATGAGGTCAATTACTGCACTAATATTATTGGATCTTAATTCATTTGTGATCTGCCAGCAATCTTTATAGAACCTCCTATCCATGCAGAGTACTGCGACCTTAGTTAGCGTTTTTTCATCGAAGTTAAATAATCCTAGTTCTCTACCAGCATCAACTAATCTATCTATTCCAAGGGACGTACCTGTAGCAGGTAAGTCTTTCCCAATAATGATTTTTAAGAGATTATCATAACGACCTCCTCCACCTACAGAAGGAAACTCAACATTACTTATTTTAACTTCCCACACAGGACCGGTATAATAGTCTAAACCTCTAACTAAGCTCAAGGAATACTCTATCTTATTTTTGTCGATGAGGAGTTCGTCGATTTCCTCTAATCTATCTATAATCTCTTTAACTTCTTCATTATAGTAGGGGGTTTCTTCTAAGAAATCTTTTAGAGAATCTAAATCACCTTTAAAACGAATTATACCAAAAATTTTCTCGATTATTTCCTGGGAGAGGCCAAGCCTCTTTAGTTCTTCTACAACACCCTCTTTCCCAATTTTATCAAGCTTGTCAACAGCACGATAAATGGAAAAGAAATCACCATTCTTAATAATTTGACCTAATAATGTCTCCATGAGTTTTCTATCGTTTATTAGTATCTTAAAGTCATTAAACCCAATCTTCCTAAGTGCAGAAATCGTTACATTAATGACCTCAGCATCCGATTCGGGATATATTGAACCAACAATATCTGCATCAGCTTGCCAAAATTCACGATATCGAGCTCTCTGTGGCCTATCGTGTCTCCAGACCCTTCCAATGTGATATCTTTTAAATGGAAGAGGGAAGCTTCTCTTAGCAAGAAACCTTGCTAAAGGAACTGTTAAATCATATCTTAGTGCATACCATTTTTCTGACCATGGATCTTTAAAGTAATAAATTAACTTTGTTTCAGCTTCCTCTCCATATTTTCCCTTAAGTAAATCCCAATACTCTAAAACGGGAGTCTCAATAGGATCAAAACCATAACTAATATAAGTTTCTTCGATCAAAGCTATGACTTTTTTTCTTACGATCATCTCTTCAGGAGTAAAATCTCTAAACCCCTTAGGAGGATTAAGAACTTTCATCATTTTATCACCTTAATATTCCCAATTCCTACACTATTTCCAATTCCTAATATAACAACAGTATCTCCTTCCTTTGTTTCTTCCTCAATCAACTTTAAGATTTCCTCGCAAGCCCTCTCAATAGAATCACTTAATTTTTTGCTGAATGGAATTACCGCATCTACAATGGATTCTTTTATTATGACAGCGAAAAGTGGGATTTTTTTCTCAGTACATAATTGCTCAATTCTAAATTTCTCTGGGCCTGGATCGCCAATAGCAGCTCCTACACCAACCGCTACTTCACCGGTCTCTTCACCTTCAAATTTAATTGCTGCATCTACAGTAATAACAAGATCAACTTTTTCCTGATTAATAATTTTTTCAAGGAATTTACCTGGATGTCCTACATTTCCTCCAGGACCCATAGCTTTCGCTGCTATTACTTTCCTATTAATCACGTTGTTTATACTGTAAGAGAACTTGGTTTCTTCATCGAAAAAAACCTCATCTGAAAAGAATCTAGAAGCTACTAAAGGTCCAACACTGTCACCAATGGGTAAGCTCTCACTAAACGCTCTTTGAGCATCATAATAAGTTCGTATTATTCCCTTTAATACGGGCAGGATTAATTGTAACTGATATAATATAACTGGGGAATTGTAGAACTTGCTTGCCTCATAATAATGTCTTGTTAGCTTATATATTGAGTGAATTGCCGCTGCTGCTTCTAAAATATTCTCAAGATTTCTTTTAATGTCTTCTGGAGCATTAGGTAATATTTGATCAGCGATTCCTTCTAACCTTCTTTCTCTAACATTAAGAAGATGTTCTAAACGGTCGATTACTCCTCGAGGATCTAACGTTACTGGATCTATCAAGAATGATTCTAAAACTTCATTTATCCTCTTTTGGATTCTCATAAATTCTCTTTCATACTTAATTTTAGCGCCTAAAGACTTGGCTTTCTCTAGCAAATCTTTCCTAGCCTTTAATATCGCCCTATAAATTATGATTTTCGTGCTATTTTCATAGATTTCTAACTCCTCAAGGAAGTTTTTAATGTTCAACTCAAGAAATCTTTTTTGTAATTCCGTCATAAGATAGTAGAATAGGAAAAGCAGTATTATCGATAAAAGATATGAAAAGAAATCTCCTTGTTGGCTAATCATAATCGCACCATGGTCTTACTAAAATAAAAAATACCTTTTTTGCAATCAATGATTGAATTCAATATAGCTCTTTAACATTAACCCCTCTATAGAATCTTTATTTATAAAAATGGTAAGCAAAGATGAGAAAGAGACCAACATTAGATCTCTGGTTCAAACCAGAGGAGGAAGAGAAGAAAAAAGAAGAAACAGCTGAGGAAACGAAAGAAGCCGTGGATGAGAGTTCTCAGGAACAAGAACTTGAAGAAATTGAGAAAGAATCATTATTAACTAAGATGGTCAAAGAGTTTCTTAGGAAAATAAGGATTCCAGAATTAAAGACTATTCATTCTGAGAGATTTAACATAATAGAACTCCTTAGAAAGTATAATGGTGCATTATTAGTAACGGAAAAGCAGAAGGTAGCTAAAGCATTTTCAGCAATTTTTCCAAGAAGCAGGAGTATCAAGATAGGCAAGATAACAGTATATGAAGCTAATTGGAATGGGTATCCTATATACATTGTTCCCCTCAAAGGACATATTACTGAGATAGTACCGATTGAGGAGTTCTCTGGAAGATGGGAAAAAAGTGATCCTCTTAAACTGATAGATCCCTCAGCATTGAGGGAGAAGATAAAAGAGAAGGAAATCGCAGAGTTGATAAAACGCTATGCTAGACGAGTAAAGCTACTGCTTATAGCAACTGATGCTGATGAGGAAGGATCTAATATAGGTTTGGAAGCATACAAAATATCGAAGGAAGTAAATCCTAATATAAGAGCGTATAGGCTTTGGTTTATTAGCGTTCAAAGACAAGAACTCATTAATGCTTTTCAAAATCCAATTCTGCCTAAATGGTCATGGGCCTGGGCTGTTCAAGCTAGAAGATTAGTGGATGCAATGGTAGGTTTCTCAGCTACTAGAGAATTAACTATTGCATTAAGAGATTTGGTTCATACTTTAAAGGTAAGAGCATTCTCGATAGGAAGAGTCCAAACACCAACATTATACTTAATCTATCTGAGGGAAAAGGAAATAAAAGAATTCAAGCCTAAACCTTATTGGACATTTAATATTAAAAGTGTGGTTAACGGATTAGAACTGACTTTTCAGCCAATAAATGCACCATATTTCGATTATGAAAAAGCGCGAAGGGAATATGAAATCGTAAAAAATTCGGGAAAAATCGTAATTAAGGATGTCAAGAAAGAGTATCGCAAAATATTACCTCCTCTACCATTAGATACTACAGCAGCATTAACGATGATAAATGATATTTTAGGAGTGTCTTCTAAGAAGGCTATGGATGTGCTTGAAGAATTGTATCTTAATGGGCTTATTACGTATCCAAGAACTGAAACTAATAAGTATCCAGCTAATTATAATCATGCTCGAAACTTAACAATTATAGCTAAACATCCAAAATTTGGAGTTATAGCTCGAGATATTTTGAAGAGAGGTGTTAGATTAAGAAGAAATGGAACAAGATTTGTTGGAGACCATCTGCCAATTACCCCGATTGATATAGCTTTGCCAGGTGATAGGAGATTACCAACAAAGCTTCACGCAGACATCTATGAACTTATCCTAAGGAGATATTTGGCTCTATTCTTAGATCCAGCTGAAATCGAGAAAATTACTATAATAGGTTTATCTGGCAGTGTTCTGCTTAAGACTACAGAGAATTTTCTAAAGAAGGATGGTTTTCTAACCGCATATCCCTATGCTGATATTTCTGTTGAAAGGAAAAGAATAGAACTCAACATAGGAACTCAACTAAAAATAACTATATCAAATTTGGAGAAAAAATTCACAAAACCACCCAACCGTTTGAGCGAGTCACAATTGATAAAGTTAATGGAAAGGTTAGGGCTTGGAACAAAGAGTACTCGTCCAGAACATATAGAAACCTTAGTAAGTAGGAGATACATTAAAAGATCCGGTAAAAAACTTGTAATGACGGATCTTGGCTTCGCATTAATGGAACAGCTCGAAAAAATTTGGCCAGATTTTTTAAAACCTTATTTTAGTGCGAAAGTCCATATTCTGATGAGGAAAGTGATGAATGAGGAAATCGATTGGAGAAAAATGGTAGAGCTTGTAAAAGAGGATTTTCTGAAATTATTTCTTAAGCTTAGAGACAGCATAGAACACATGGGTAAAGCTCTTAGAGATGCCTCTAAAGATTTAATTGAGAAAGAATTTCTAATAGAATGTCCTAAATGCAAAACTGGAAAAATGATTTTAATTCCCTTGAAAAAGAAGAAGGTTAATCTACTGCGTTGTACCAATTGTGGGCATACATTGATTATACCTAAAGCAACAAAATATCAAAAAACAACAGCAAAATGCAAACTCTGCGGAACTACAATCTTAGTTCTTCAACGTAAGGATTCTTTAGCGGTTTTTTGTCCATCATGCTGGAGAGAAATAGGACCGTGCACTAAATGTCCTCATTTATACTCCTGCCAAGCTTTGCAAGTAGTTGAAAAGTATCTATCTGTGGGGAAGTGTAGTTGTGGAGAAGGAATGCTCCTCTTTATTAAGAAGTATAATATGGTCCGCTGTAATAGCTGCGAGGAGAGATATTATTTGCCTAAAGAAGCTAAAAATGTAAGATTGTTAAATGAAAAATGCCCTACATGCGGGTTAAGAGTTTTTTCTTTTACTCTCCCTGGCAAAAAAAGGAGGTTGAAGTATTGTGTGAAGTGTAAAAAATATCTATAAAACAAATGCGCCTCAAAGGACTTTAAGTGTTCGAATATCCTCAAAGTACCCTATAACCCCTCCTACTATGCCTACTAGAGGAGATATAAAGAATATCCATATTACTAGTGTTATAATCAAGCTCTCGGTAAGACCTTGAGCAAGAAGTTCAGTTAATATTATCAGGTAATAAGCTACATAAGAGAGAAAAGCGTTGATAAAACCAACTTTTCCATTTGCTGAAAGGAAGCCAATAATAGCTCCCGTTAGGACTATTTGAGTAGCAAGCATTAATAAAGTACCCAATAATTCAAGCGGTGTTAAAATTCTTTCTAAAGCTACAGGAAGAAAAGCATTAATGATATAAGCTATAGCTATGCTTATGGGAAGAAAGACAATTAAGCTATGTGATGGCTTAGATCTAATGGTGGGAGAGAATCGAATAAACTTTCTTAAGGTGTTCTCAATAGTCTTATTTATTCTCTCACCAACGCCTTCAAAGTCCAAAAATAAACCTTGCTCAACACTTGCTTTCTCAAGAATTTGAGATACCTTAATCGAAAAAATTTCCAAAAACTTCATCGTAGCATATCGAGAATCTGCGGCATCGGATACCGCAATAACCCAATAAGGATTTGCACCCAGCTTAAAAGTAAAAAATGTTAAAGCATATTCATTAAAATCGATTCTCTGCGGAGCTGCAAAAGTTTCTTGACCGAAATTCAACAGAGCTGAGATTAAACCAGCTACAAGAGTTTCATCTTTTCCCTTAAATAA
>CBDULE010000050.1:0-8804 GCA_965367995.1 uncultured archaeon
TTCAAGCAGAAGACGGCATACGAGATGTAGAGAGGTCTCGTGGGCTCGGAGATGTGTATAAGAGACAGGCTGATATTGCTCTATATGGTGGCGGGAGAAAGATGTTTGGAGAGATAACTATTTCTACATATGCTAGTGCAAAGACGAAAGATTTTCTTAAAGCCGCTGTTCTTAGATACGGTCTTGTGATTTTTGATGAAGCTCATCATTTAACTGGAGAGTTGAGTAGAGAAATAGCGAAAAGATTAGTAGCTCCGTACAGGATAGGGCTAACGGCAACACCAGGTAGTAAAGATGATGAGGAACTTCTTTCAGAACTTATTGGAGATGTAATCAGGGTTACTGGATTTAGAGAGCTGGTTGAGAAGGGCCATCTAGCACCATTTGATTACAAGAGAATTTATGTAAAGCTTACTGAGGAGGAAGAGATTGAATATCGTGCATTAATGGAGATTTATCTCAATTATGTAAAGAAATATAATGTAGATGATGAGATAGAAAGATTTAGACTTCTCCTTAAAGATTCCGTAAGAGATCCAAATGCTAGAAAAGCTGTCATAGCTAGATTAAAGGCGAAGAAGATTGCTCTAAACGCAAAGATGAAATTTGAAGTTCTTCAACAGCTTCTCGATAAGCATAGAGATGATAAGGTGATAATTTTCACTAGGCACCAAGAGACTGCTAAGAGAATATCTATAATGTTTGGAATTCCTTACATTGTAGGTGAAATGAGTAAGGATGAAAGGAAGGAAATACTTTCCATGTTTAAGAAGGGGATCGTAACAAAACTATCAACAGCAGAAGTTTTGGATGAGGGAATAGATATACCTTCCGCTAGAGTTGGGATAATTCTCGCTGGAAAACCATCGAAGAGGCAATTAATCCAGAGGATAGGTAGGCTTCTTAGACCTGAGAAAGGGAAGAGAGCTATAATCTATGAAATCGTTACAAGTAGGACATATGATTATTTTGCTTCGAGGAAGAGGAGAATAAGGAGAGGTGAATTGTAGGTGAGAATATGATTCCCTTAAGCGCTCTTCCTGTGAAGTTTTACAAAGGGAGAATAATCCCAAGGTTTCTCTCTAGCTATGAGAAATACAAAATTGAAAGCGTTATTGAATTATATGAAAGCCTCTTAGGAAGCGAATTTGATGAGGAGCTTATTAAGAGAACATTGGAGGAATTCTTCAAAGACTTCAGAATTGCTAAGGCAATTTATTATGTTATGAGATATTTCTATGAGACGAAAGGAAAAGTTGAGAGCCTAGGAGGATATAATCCTTTCGAGCTCAGAAGGAAATTTTATGAATGGGTAGGAAGGAACTATGGATTCATTAAGCGTGAAGAATGGGAGGAAGTTGTTAAGAAGTTCTGCCATGAAGTTGGTTTGGATTTCAAAGCTTTTAGAGAGTTTCTTGAAAGTGATTTACCTAAAAATAGAATTCTTGTAAGAAAGAGAGATAAGCCAACGCCAGAGAAGATAATAGGACTTTATAATTTCCTTATACTTGAGAAGTTGCTGTCGATAAGTGAATATGCGGAGTTGAGATATTTCGGTGAATATAAAGGTAGAATGGTTAAGGAGCTTATTCTAAAAGCAAAGCATCATGATGTTATTGCGGAGTTTTACAAAAGAAACAATTATCTTGAGATAAGAATTACAGGTCCTCATCAAATATTTAAGTTACCAGCTGTAAGCGAGTATGGAAAGCATATTGCCGCTATAATATCTCCAATCCTAACAACTTATGAAGAATGGAGGCTTTTTGTCTCCGTAGTTCATCGAAAAAGAAAGGCATACTTTGTGCTAACGGGGTATAGTGATAACTCCCCTCCTCTTTTACCCTATTGGAGAATAGACTCTAGCGATATTCCCAAGGAGATTTTTGATAGTAGTGTTGAAGAGAGGATAAATCGTTTATTTCTAGCATCTCTTGCAGATAAAGGTTTTAGAATTCTAAGAGAGAGCGATGTTCTTATACTAAAGAGCGGTAAAATAATGATCCCTGACTTTACTATAGAAAAAGGAAGAAACAAGGTTTTTATTGAGGTAATAGGATACTGGAGAGAAAAATATATTGAGAGCAAAGTGAGGAAGTTGAACGAGGTTGTAGAGGAGGGATATAAAATAATAGGTATAGCTGATCATAGACTTAGAGGCAAACTTAAAGATGTAAAAGCACCAATATTCTATTACGACTCTACGCATATACCTTTCGGTAGGATATATAAGAAAATCATAGAGTTGATTGAGGTATGAGAATAAAGTATGTCTTTGTTGATCTCGAAGGAACGTTAGTCAAAGGATCTTTAATGGAGCATGTTTTGAAGATGCTTGATGAGAAAAGATTTAGGATCTATAATGACGTTGAGAAAAAATTGCATATGACAAAGGATAGAAACTATATAATCGATCAATTGAGGCTTTTTGAGGGCTTGAAGGTTGATGATATTGATAAGGCTGTTAAACAAGCTCCTTTTAGGAAGGGTATAGCTGAAGGAATAAAGCTATTTAAGGAGAAAGGTCTTAAAGTTGTACTTCTAACGGATGTCATAGATGTAATTTGTGAGAGCATCAAAAGAATGTTTGGATTCGACGATTATATAGGCTCTCCTACTTTGGTAGAGAATGGTGTAATAAGGAAAGTGCTTAAGTTTAATATAAACAAGGAGAGAGGTCTAGAAGAGTATATGAAAAACAATGGGATAAGCTATGATGAGATAATACATATAGGAGATTGGATAAATGACATACCAATATTTAACAAAGTTAAATATGGCGTTGCTTTCATGCCTAGCGTTCCAGATGTTGTTTATCATGCTACGATAACAGTAAATATAGATGATTTTGAAGTCTTGGCAAAGATAATTGTGAACGCTCTGCTTGATTAATACATCCTCGGAATCTTTATGAAACCATCCTCATCTATTTCTGGTGCAATCTTCTTAAGTTTCTTTTCATCGATTCTTAGAGAACTACTTGGCAGATCTTCCCGCAAACGAGTAAATACTTCTATTGGATGATATAACGGCTCTAAATCCTTTATTTTATCCTCAAATACATCTATTTCATGGAAGAACTCAAGAACTCTTCTGAAATATTTCGCATAGGTTTTTTCCTCTCCCTCAATGAGAACCCTGGCTAGATATGCTATTCTCTTCGCTTCTTCCATGAATTCCTCATCGAGCTCCTCTTCTTTCTCTTCGATGATTTTTAATAGATCTGGCTTCTTGCCTAAAGCTTTTGGTTCTGCTCTAGGATCGTAAAGCTTGCCTTCAAATAACTTAGCAATTCTAATCAAATCAGCATCACTAAACCATTTTCCAATGAGCTGAAATCCCAGAGGAAGAAATCCATAGGCTAGACCCATTGGAATTGAAATCGCAGGAGTACCAGCGAGGTTTGCTATAACAGTATAAATGTCATTCACATAACCTTTTGGACCCAAACTTTCACCAAATTTTGGTGGGGGGGTCGGGGTTGTAGGCATAGCTATGAAATCGAAATTCTTGAAGATCTTAATTAGCTCATTCTTCAACCATCTCCTTACTTTTAAAGCTCTCAAGTAGTATCTATCTTTGTAACCAACAGACGATGCAAATGTTCCCATTAGTATTCTAATTTTAACCTCCCTGCCAAATCCTTCAGCTCTTGTCTTCATAACCATCTGTTTGTAGGATAAAGATTCAGCTCTATAACCATACTTAACACCATCAAATCTAGATAGATTAGAGGACGCTTCTACCATTGCTATCATATAGTAAGCTGGAAGAACACCTTCTAGGACTTCCAAGTTTCCTTCTTCTATATCAAAACCTTCGTTTGCTAGGAAATCTATAGCCTTCTTAAAATATGATTTAACAACATCATCAGCTAGTTCAATTATGTTTGTTGGGACAAAAATTCTTTTTCCTCTAGGTTTATCATCACCCATTAAAAATGACTTAATTTCCTCCCTATATCGAACTCTAGATTCCCCATAAAACATTGTTATATCCATTTCATCTATTTCTGATATTATATAGAGTAATTTAGCAAGATCATGTGACGACCTGGCAAAAGGACCGATTTGCTCTAAGCTCTCAGCATAAGCTATGAGGCCAAATCTACTTACGGCACCATAAGTAGGCTTTAATCCTAAGATGTAATTGTAGGATGCAGGATTTCTTATTGAACCACCAGTATCGCTTCCAAGCGAAAACCTAACTTGAAAAGTGGCTACTACTGTAGCGCTTCCACCAGAAGATCCTCCGGGAATCCTGTCTAAGCTCCATGGATTGAATGTTGGGCCAAAAAAGCTTGTTTCAGTGCTATTCCCCATAGCAAATTCATCCATATTCGTTTTTCCAATAATCTTTAGCCCTGCTTTCTTTATCATTTTTATAACGGATGCATCATATGGAGGGATATAGTTAGCTAGCATTTTAGATGCACAGGTGGTTCTAATACCTTCTGTGCTTATGTTATCTTTGACAGCAATCGAGTTCTCGTCAAATTCTGTTGAAATTACACTAATGTAAGAATTAAGCCCAATTTTTTTCTCCCAGAATTCGTATCCTGCTAAACCCTTTAACATTAAAATACACCGCTTCTTTAATTATATAGCCTATCTAAATGTCAAAGTTCGTCCTCTTATTTTGATTTAAGAATTTTGAGACTATTATCTTTATAATAAAAGCTTTAATGTATGCATATCTGCGGGATTCCACGTTCTTTAATTCTAAAGTAATCGACAATAATCTATTTTTAGTTCAAGAAGAATAGAGACAAAACACTTCTGTTAAAAATTGCATTATTTCATTTGTTTTTCAAATATATACATTTTTAAATCGAATTTCTCTAAATTTTTGTCATTCTATTTTTGGAATGTTTCCAAAACCTGGAAGTGAATTCTCCATGATAAGCAAGGCAGAGATTTTTGGTTTAAGAATTGATAAGAGCGAAATAAGGCCTGGTGTTGATATAGCTGATTTAATTCTGAAAAAATGTTCAGAATACGGGTTAGATATAGAGGATGGGGATATAATAGTTATAACCTCTAAGATATTGTCTGTAGCTTTAGGCAGATTGTATGAT
This sequence comes from uncultured archaeon, assembly GCA_965367995.1. Taxonomy (GTDB): domain Archaea; phylum Asgardarchaeota; class Njordarchaeia; order Njordarchaeales; family Njordarchaeaceae; genus Njordarchaeum. The sequence continues at coordinate 5,078 of CBDULE010000050.1, forward strand.
TTGAATTCTGTCAAACCATCATTTTTAGCAAGGCTTTTATCGAGATTTTTTAAGGAGGATGCTAGGGTTATTGAACTAATTCTAAGGGAAGGAGAGCCAATAGGCGTTATCCCAGTATTAAAAATTGAAAGATTACTTCACCTTTTCGAGAGATATTCGGTTAGCAATGAACAGAGAAGAAAAGCTTTAGCTAGAGCTCCATACTTGTTTTTAGTCAAAACTAAATATCTAATACTAACAGATGCTGGGCTTGATTTCTCTAATGTTCCTCCTGGATACTGTACTCTTCCTCCTAAGGATCCAGACGAGGTAGCTAAAGAGATAATGTTGGAAATTCAGAGGAGGACAGGAAGAAAAGTCGCAGTGATTATAACAGATACAGAGTTTGAAATTAGTAGATTTGGGAGTAGAGATATAGCTATTGGTTGTGTTGGTATAACGCCAGTAAGCAAGAAGTTTGGTGCTCCTGATTTGTATAAAAAGCCAAAGTTTGGAGGCGTGGACTTAATAGCTGATGCTATCGCATCTATGGCTGGGCTTTTATTCGGACAGACTGCTGAATCAACCCCTGTTGTCATTATTAAAGGACTAAATATCCCAAGAAGTCATGAGGGAATAAAGGATGTATCATATTTGAGAATTAACAGAGCGATGATAAGGGTTATCCTTTTTCTTATCCTCCTTGAAACGCTTAAACTCAAACTATTGCTATCTTTAGCCAGATTATTCGGGAAATATAAGTGAATCTTATAATCATTTTCAAAATTTAGCAGACTATATTTTAATTTTCTAGAATACTATCATGTAGACAAAAAGATATAAAGTCGATATTACTAAATAATTGCTTGATGTTTAGAGAGTAGAGGTAGAGTATACTGTGAAGAATCGAAAATTGATGCCTAAAGCAATAATAATTGCAAATCCAGCAGGAATTCCTGTATTGACACTGCCAAAAGGAGAAACACTAGAGATGGCTAGTACTGCTTTTTCAGCCGTATTTGGAACCTTAAAATCCATGACGACTAAGAAGGAGATCGAAATAACAACACAGAACTTTAAAATTTTTGTTAGGTTCATAATAGATCTTGGTTATATCCTAATAATTGCCGATAAAGATCTTAGCGAAAAGGAAAGTTGGATTCCGTATTCAATACTCTATGAGATGGAAGAAGTTCTTCTAGAATCGGGAACTTCCTATGTAACTGATGAAGAGATATCCCTTTTTATGAAGAAGTATGAAGAGATACTCGATAAAAATGAAAGGATATTAGAGAAGTTAAAAAGCATTGAAAAGAAATTTTTAGTTCTTAAAAAACTTATCGGAAATGAAGTATTCAGTCTTCTTATGAAGTGCTCTAGGAATTTGTTATCTTTTGAGGATGGTATAAAGGTTAACGCAGACATGGTTAAAAAAGAAAAAATAACTCACTCGAAGATATTTGAAATCGTTTCTAACTGTGAAAAACTTTTTATTGATGCTGTTAAAAGTTACATATGAAGGTGATTAGAATAGTAGACTTACAAGCATTTCTTATCATTATTACTTTTCTTATTACTGGTATTATATTAGCAATTATAAGTGCTCTTGGCTTTAAGGGAATTAAAGCATTTAGAAATCTTTCTTATGTATTTATATTAAAAGCCCTAGGAGACGTTTTTCTTCTCATAGCCATGTTCTTTAAATATTATTTAGAATTCCGCTTGATTTATGTAATATCTATTTCATCTTATGGTTATTCATATTTAGCATCTGTTGTTGTACTAGCAGCATGGCTTCATAAGGAATTATATGAAGAAAAAGGAAGAATGGCATTGCTTTCCTTTGCTCCTCTACTAGCAGTAACATATGTCCCCATGGAGAAGGTATACTCTTTAATCATTGCGGGCTTTCATGTAGGATTGACAACAGCCGTTTCATTTTACGCAGTATTTCTATCTTTGAAAATGGCTAGAAAGAGAAAAGGAGGTTCTCTTTTATGGGTTTTAGGAGCTATATATGCAATATTAATTGCTATAGCGCCCACGGGATCCGTGATAATTACGTTACTATCTCTAATCTCGCCTTCACCAATATATGATATAATATTTGTTTTAATGGTGTTCCTTATTGATGTCGTCTCGATAATTATCTATTTATACTATAGAAAGGTTATTATGCCCATATTAGCCCAAGTACTGTAGCATCCAATAATTTGTTAAATTTTTTGGATAATTCTCACTCATATCTATTTTTATAGGATTTCATGATGTCTTAATTTTCGGATTATTTTTAAGATTGGGGGGTATTATGACAACCGCAGAAACTAGCGGCTTAATTGCTAACTTCATAAAGAAAATCAATAAGGGGAGGGATGCATTAAAAGCATATTTAGCGGATACTTTGTATTCTAGCATGAAGATAATGTGCAAAGAATGCCAGAGCGATAGGATTAGATGTGCGTTTGAGCCCATGTGTAGAGATAGAATTTATCTCTCCTTTTTGATAGAGTCTGGTGCTAAAAAAGAAGACTTACCACAATTATGCTTCAGATTCAGGCTTGCAGAAATATCTAAATTCTATGAAAAAAGACCAATACCCGTGAGCTTAAATGATGCTAAGATGTATTTAAATGAGTTTTTCCGACTCTTTAACATTAAGGTTACTAAGGATATTAGCAATGCTCTTGAAGCATTATCTAAGAAATTAGAGAAGAAATGGGAGAGCGTTTATTATCAGAAACTTAGAAAAGGCTTATGGATATTAGTTCTCGATAGAGGGGATGTGATAACGCTGTTTGACACGATAAGAAGGCTTGTGAATATTAATGTACATGAAGATTTTGGCTCGTTAGATACTGCCATTGAAATATTAAAAGTGATTTCAAAGCTTAATGATGTTAAGGTAGATTTCATAATCCCTTATAAGGGGGTCGTCTATGTTAAAATTTTAAGAAAAATAGGAAAGGAGGATCAATCGATTATTCAAAAGCTTGTTTCAGAGAATGATAGCATTTTGCATGCAACCTTCGATAATGGTTTTCTTACTGTTTACTCAGAGTTCTATTATTGGGGCAAAGTTGATTTGAGAGAAAAAATTTCGCTTTTAAGAGAAATTTCAGAGCTTGAATGAGGTGTTTAGTATGGCTGATGAATTATTAGTTGCTTATTCCATGCTAGCTGAGAAAGGTCCTCTACCTAAAAGAAAGTTGAAAGAGAAAATCGATAAAGAGGTTTTTGAGAAGTTGATCAGTGAGAAGATTAGTTGTACATGTGAATGTGCCCTGAGATCTAAGAGTGGAGAAGAAAGACTGATTTCTTGGCAGAGTGTTGCAATTCCGCTTTGGGGCAGAATGGAGATAGTTGCTCTGGGACAAGACATAACAGAAAGAACTAAAATGGAGAAAGAGCTTGAACAGGCTTACAACACTCTCAGAAGACATGTAGAAGAGCTATCAATTCTGAATTCAATTGCAAAGAATATCAGTGGCTCTCTTGATTTTAAGCAGGTGGCAGAAGAGGTGATTGAAGGGGCAAGCAAACTTACAGGCGCATCATACGGCATGCTTGTAATGAGGTATGGTGAGATAGAAAGAGAATTCGTATTTCCGACAAATGTAGATGAAGAGAAGCAATTAAAACTTAATTCGTTAGAAAATAAGAATAATGAAATAAGAGCTATTTTTGCGGTTAATATGTTAAATGAAGGTTGGGATGTTCTAAACTTATTTGATATTGTGAGGTTGTATGA
>CBDULE010000051.1:0-8750 GCA_965367995.1 uncultured archaeon
TATAATAAAAATTAATCACCCTCTTTAGATTGTAAAATTAATTATAAAAGATAAATAGATAATGGAACATCTTCCATTAAGAAGAAACTTCCTTTACTTTTCCTGCAAAAAGTTCTGATCCAGGACCTTCTTTAGTTACTTCTTCTAAGGGAATTCCGAGTTCTCTAGCTAAGATTTCTGCTATCTTGAGAATACATTTTTGCCCTTGACAAGTTCCCATCCCTGCACGAGTCCATCTCTTTATAGCGTCTATGCTCCTAGCACCCCTTCTTATTGCTTCTACAATCTGTGCTTCTGTTACTCCTTCACAAGTACATACAACTCTTCCCCATCTTGGATCTTTCTTTATAAGCTCATCTATTTCCTCCAAACTCATCTCATCTAATGTTTTTATAGGTTGTCTGTAAGGATTGAAATCCTCTTTTTCTTCAAGCTTTAGACCCTCTTTCTTGAGAATTTCAATTACCATCTCTGTTATTGCTGGAGCTGATGCTAGACCAGGAGATTGTATTCCAGCTACATGTATGAAGCCTTTTACCCATTTCGCAGGTCTTATAATAAAGTCCTCTGTAAACGTTGCAGCTCTAACTCCAGCAAAATATCTTATTATCTTCCTAGGCATATCAGGAAAGATATCACCGTGCCTCTTTATGATTTCTTCAATATCCTCTGGATCAACTGATACGTCCTCCTTATCTGGAACTTCCACAGCTGTTGGACCCCACATTATATTCCCATGAACAGTGGGATTTACGCCACCTCCTTTCGTTCGTTTAGGTCTTGGAAATACAAGATGGGCAACACAGTGTCTAACATAATCTTTGAGAGTTTTGTCGAAAATTATAATTGCTCCTTTTCTAGGATGTATCGTATATTCTCTAGCTCCAGCCATTTCTGCAACTTCGTCTGCATAAACACCAGCAGCGTTTATAACAAACTTGGTTTTGAATACTCCTTTGTTAGTAACGACACCAAATACTTTGTTCCCTTCCTTTATAAATCCAACAGCTTCTGTTTTCAGGTGAAGTTCCACACCATTTTGAACAGCATTTTCAACTAGAGCATATGTTAGCTCATATGGATCCAATATACCTGTTGTTGGTATATAAACAGCTACTTTTGCATCCTTCCTCAAATTAGGTTCAAGTTCAAATATCTTCTTTCCTCTAATAATCCTTGCTGGGATCCCTCTCTTCTTTGCCCTTCTAACAATCAGCCATGGTAGAATATAATAAGTAACTAAAGGATAGAATATAAGAAGGTATTTCTTGTACTTAGCCAATGTTTTTGGTGTTATAACCCAAAGAGAACCGACCCTCTTAAATCTTACATTTAGCTCCCTTGTTATTTTATCATACATAGCATTTCCTTTAGGATTAAGCTTCGCTTTAAGCGTTCCAGATTCTGGAGCAACTCCTGGGTGAATCATGCCATTGTTTGCTTTTGAAGCCCCTAGAGATACATCATAGTTCTTCTCTATAAGAGCGATTTTTAGCTTATATCTCGATAATTCTCTTGCTATCATAGCACCGATTACTCCAGCTCCTATAATAACAACATCATATTCTCCTACTATCTTTTCCTTCATCTCCTCGAAAATTTTCCTCCTTCTTTCCCACTTCCTTCTTATTTTCTCCTTGTCCATGCCTTCCCATTCTATATCGTTTACAACACCATCGACTCCTTTAATTTTCCCTATAGCGAATCCTATTTCTAGCCAATCCTCATAAGTCTTAACTTTTCCCTTGAGGAATACGATCCTATCCTTGACTTCGAATTCTATCTTATAGGGGAACTTCTTCAGAACCTTAGTTACTTTTCTTGCTATTTTTCTATCCATCTCATCCATTTCATTACACCTCCATATAGTTAAGCAGAAAATCAACTAAGTCTACGACTTTTCCCCCAGCTTCCTCAAGTTTCTTCATGCAAGACGGACTTGATGTAATTATTAGCTCCGCTTCTTCCTTAAGCTCTTGAAGTCTCTCGTTTATTAACCTCTCATAGACCTCTCTATCCATCTCCTCTAGTATTTCAGTACCTCCTACACAAAACGCATTTTTGCCGTTTCTAAATGGTAATTTCAGCTTTAGATTAGGAATTCTTGCTAAGATTTCTCTAAGAATATTCTCCCTTTCAAGTTTAAAGATAAGAGCGCAAGGCTCATGAAGTACGACTTCTACATTAGCTTCTTTAAACCTTAGTTCATCCAACCTATCATAAATAAGCTCAGAGATGTGAAGAACCTTTTTCTTAAGTTTAAGACCGTACTTTTCTATTACATGTCTAAGGAGGTATGCACATGATGGTTCAGAGACAACAATGAAATCTGCTTTCGAATTCCTTAAAGTATCAACAAGCTCAGAGTAAAGCTTCTCTGCTACATCTCTCATTCCGTTGTAGTAAGGTAAAAGACCACAATAGGGCTCGATTTCAAGGGTTTTAACTGAGAATCCTAGAACCTCAAGAATCTTCACATATTTCTCCTCAAGCTCCGGATATTTCCTTCTTAATGTTTCTCCTAAGAGGAGAAGAACTTTCCCTTCTCTTGCCATTCCAACAGGTCTTTCACCATAGATGCTTCCATAATTCTTAAGTTTCTCAGCTAGCTTAAAGACAGCTCCTGGTGCTTTGCCATTTTCATAAAGCTCTTCTTTAAGAGGGATTAAAAGCTCAGCAACATTAAATCCAAATACACAATATGCTTTACATGCTCCACAGCCAAGGCAATAGTAAAGAGGAAGAACATTTTCCTCAGCTGCTTCTAGATAACCTCTCCGAATTGCTAATGCTATCCTAGCTTTTCCAGCTGGTGATACGCTTTCATCGCCAAGTACCGTTGCTATAGGACAATTAAACCTGCACATATTTGGGCATAAAGAACATTTAACTATGTCCTCAACCTTTTTCCTATCACTCAAAAACTTCTTTATAAGGGACAGTTTATCTCTAAATCCTAACCCACTTAAAGCACTTAAAACCCAATCATACTTACCCATATCAGACACCCAAATTACCAGGATTCAAAATTCCTTTTTCATCAATAGCTTTCTTAATCCGTCTCAAGAGTTCAAAACCACCCTCTCCTAGTTCATCCTTAAACCATCTTTTCCTCATTCTACCAACTCCATGATGATGGCTAATCGTTCCTCCGGATTCCAAGGTAGCTTTCATAGCTGCTTCCCAAACTTCTTGGTAATACTCATTTGGATCTCTATCCTTCGGCCATCCTGCGAAGATGAAATAGAAGCACGTTCCTTGAGGATAAACATGAGAAGCATGAGCATATGCTATTAAAGTCCCTTCCACGCTCCTTATAGCATTTATGATTCTATGATATCCCTCAGCTGCTTTTGACCATGGCAATGCTATTTCAATGGTATCTATTACGAATCCCAAAGGAACAAACTCCGACATCTCTCTAACATCAAATCTATGCTCAAGCCAATAATTCACAGGTTCCTCTCCAAGCGGTATTGCATTTCTGAATTCTTCTTCTATGATTTCTTTTTCAGCATCAGCTAATTTTTTATCCCCCTCAACAATGAATATCGTAACAACCTTTCCTTTTTTCACTCTCTTATCCCAATAGTACCACTTTATTGTCTCTATATCATCAAATAATCTAACTACAGCTGGCCTTACCCCTCTCTGGAGAACCCTCCTAATCGATTCAAGAGCCTCTTCTATTGAACCGCTCATGAAAGATAGTTTATATACCCTCTCTGGTAATGGCCATATCTTCAAATAAGCTTTTGTAACTATTCCTAAAGTGCCTTCTGCACCGATGAATATCTTCCTCAAATCTGGACCAGTAGCCGTTCTTGGATGTGGTTTTAGATGGACAATATCTCCAGGAGGAATTACAGCTTCAATTCCTATAACCATATCTTCTATGCCTCCATACTTTGTTGAGAATTGACCAAGAGCTTTTGTAGCAATCCATCCTCCCAAAGTTGAAGGATAAAGGCTCTGAGGAATATTTCTCAAAGTGAAACCTTTATGATTAAGATACATCTCTAGAGTCATACCAACTACTCCAGCTTCAGCTTCAGCAATAAGATCTTTAGGATAAATCTTTATTCTCCTCATCCTCTTCATGTCAATAACGATTCCTCCGTACTCTGGAACAGCTGCTCCAAGAACTCCGCTTCCACCGCCATAAGGAATTATTGGAATGCTCTTCTCATAAGCATATTTAACTACTTTAACCACATCCTCTAAGCTTTCAGGAAATATAACAGCATCTGGTAATGCAGGAATCTCTCCATGAATCATCCAGTGGAGTGATATAGGCCAATAATCGTGGCTATAGGAGAAAAGAACAGATTCTGAAGCCGATACTTTTCTTTTTCCCAATAGTTTAACTAAATCTTCATAAACTCCTTCTCTTCTTTTTGCTTTCTTTAAAACCTCCTTAAATTTCATAAGAGATCACCCGATTTTCTCCATACTTCTTTCAGAAATAACATTTACTCCAGTTCCAGCAACGTTTTCCAAAATGATTTGTCCCTTCTTAACAGGGGCTTCTACAACGATGTCTTTTAGCTCATTTATGACCTCAAATATCTTACTTTTGGGAATTGGTTTTTCAGTTCTAACTGGAAGCCTAGGCCATCTAGCCCCTATTATTCTCACAGTTGTAAAGATAACCCTCATTGGATTTCTAATCTCCTCCTCGGCATATTTTTTCCCGAGAGGACATAAATTCCCTTTAACTTCTATGCTTCCATCGCTAAAGACTTTATAACTCATGTAACAGCCTCTTGGGCATTTTATACAGATTATCTGACCTTCTTTAACAATCTCACTTTTTATCTTCTGCAACAATCCTCACCTCCTTAGCGTTTACTAAATCCTCCTTATTTAGCGTGATTTCTTCCATAACTGGAGGTCTCATTGCTACTCTAAAGAACTTCTTATATTCTTCCCCATCGATAAAGACCTTGATGTAGCTTTCACCAAATTTTCTTGAAACTCTGAGATAAAAAGTAACTTTTTCCCCTTTTATAACATTCCACTGAATTCTTTGCGGTGTCACTCTTAGGATACCCTCCCCGGGAATTACCTTTACATCGTATGGTTTTTTCTCACCATCTATGAACTTCTTTGCTCCTTCAGCTGCTTTAAAGGCTGTCATCACGGCATCATCAACGAAATCGAATATCTGAACAAGATTGCCAGCAGCGAAAACTCCTGGAATGTTTGTTTCATAGTATTCATTAACGATTGGGCCTCTCGTCCTAGGATCTATTTGAACTCCAATATTAATGAGCGGCTTGACATCAGGAAGCAAACCAACAGAGAAGACAACAGAATCGCATTCTATAAATTCCTCAGTTCCGGGAATAGGCCTACCCTTCTCATCAACCTTCTGAATTATTGCACCTTCAACTCTCTTCTTACCTAGTATCTCCTTAACAATTGTTCTCGTTCTAAATGGAATGCCATAATCGATTAGACATTGCTGAACATTTCTGGGCAATCCTGATAATTCAGCTTCTCTCTCGACGAGAAGAACAACTTTTGCGCCCTCTAGAACGAGATGCCTTGCAACTATTAAACCAACATCTCCTCCTCCAACTATCAAAACTCTCTTCCCTGGAAGAAGACCATATAAGTTTATCATCCTCTGCACAATTCCTGCTGTATAAACTCCTGCTGGTCTATATCCAAAAACGTTAATTTCAAACCATTGTCTTTCTCTAGCTCCCAGAGCAAACAAAAGAGTTCTACTCTCAATTCTCCTAACTCCCTCTACCGTTATTAAATTAATCCTCCAACCATTATTAGATCTCTCGACGCTGTGCATGTATGTTCCTAAAAATAGGTCTATATTACTATTCTTTACTTTTTCTATGAATATTTCAGCAAATTCTGGACCAGATAATGCCTTTCTGAATAGCTTAACACCAAAACCATCATGTATACACTGGATTAATATTCCTCCAAGCTCCTCTTCCTTTTCAACTATTGCAACTTTTAATCCAAGTTCTTGCGCTTTTACAGCAGCTCCAAGACCTGCAGGACCACCACCAATTACGACTACATCGTATTCTTCTGGCATTTTTATTACCAAATCTAAGGAGTCATATAGCTAAAGTTAGAAAATTAAATTTTCTATTTAGAAAGTTGTTTATATATGTGAACATTCTCTATGTTGACATTGAGGAACATTATATTTCTTTCAACAATCTGAACAAAAATGTAATGAAAATTGTCTTAGAGGGCATTAAAAACTCATAATGTTTCAATTTTTTAAGCAGAAAATGAAATTTAAAAAGCTCATGAACGAGTGAATATTTAAAGGGTAAGATAATGGAATGGTGTAGAATCACTCTTTCGACACAATCATTTTCGTATTTACATTCTTGTTATTGATCATGCTAAGAAATGCTATTATGAATGAGATTATTCCAAAAGCAGGAGAGTAGCCTCCAAAAATATATCCCATGCCAGCCTTACCGAATACTGATAAGTCAGCCACATGAATATTAAAATTCATCCCCAGAATTTTGCCGCTTCTTATGCTACTTATTGCTGAAACCTCTATCCATATAGCTATATTAATAGGCCATAAAATAGCTACATACCATTCAAAGAGATCAAAAAGCACATGTAGTGACATCAAAATAGGAACATAAAGCAACTCCTCTTTGTATTTTTCGATAGGTTTGTAATATTTCCCTACGCAAAATATTATGCTAAAGAGTAACCATATAACCAAGATAGAATGTGTTAATGTTCTATGGACGATTATTGGGTATAGGAAAACGTCAAAATCAGGTAAGACACCCGCTATAGCTAGAAATATTGATTTCTTAGGCTCTTTCCTCATACTAAGAAGAAATAGTAAGGAGAATCCATAATGGATGACTGGATCTGGCAATTTTTACACCACAATCAATCATTCTTTAAAACTTCAAGGATTATACTTCTTATATTTTCTCCCAGTTTGAATATGATTTGCAACTAATGATTATTTAAACTTTTGAGAGATAGATTTATCAAGTTTCTGAAATTGAAAATTAGAAGAGGATAACTGAAAAGAGGGGCCTAAAAAATGAAAAAATTAAAAGCTGTTTTCTTTGATTTTGGGGGCGTTTTAGCTCTTCCAAAATGGAGCTTTAAAGATTTTGTTAGAGTTACTAGAGAAGCTCTTAAGGATTATGGTATAAACCCCCCACCAGAGTTTGACCAAATATTCCTTGAAGTCCAGCGAGAAGATATTAATAGGGCATATAGAACCTTAAGAGAATATCCTTTTGAAATTCCTCTAGGAGAGGCTTTGAAGAGAGCGGGAATCAAGTGTCCTAGAGATATATTAACAGAGATTGTTAAGAAAATAAGCGAATACGAATTTCATACGCTTAATGAGGATGCAGAATTAGTCCTAAGAAGACTTAAAGAGATGGGATATATTGTCGGAGTTATCTCAAATACAAGGCTCTTAATACCGAGAATATTCTTACAAAAGAAAGGGCTTGATAAGTACCTCGACGTAATAGTCCTTTCGAGAGAAGTCGGCTATATAAAGCCCCACCCGAAAATTTTTGAGGTAGCTTTAAACTCTACAAATGTAAAGCCGGAAGAAAGCATGTATATTGGTGATGTATTAGAAATCGATGTTTATGGCGCTAAAAGGTTAGGAATGATTGGAGTCTTATATGGCGAGCCAGAGCCGGTTTACTCAATGGTTGGATTAAATCTTAGATCTCTTGTTGATAAGCCAATAGAACCAGATTACATAATTAAAAGACTAAAGGAAGTGCTAGATATAGTAGCTGATTTAAAGGACTAATACATTCTTAAGCTCAGATATTAATAATTTTGCTGCATAAAAAGATAAGTCTTCGTTGCCTTCTTCAAGCAATTTTAAGCTGCTTTCAAGGTTCTTAATAATCCTCCTCGCTAACCTAATATAATAGTCTATAAAAACATTTGTAGCTATAACAGCAGTGAATAACTCTCCCTTTACTACCATTATATTTAATCCAAATATTTCTACTACTCCCTCAGTCGTCAGTAATTCTACTAAAGAATTAACTCTCTCTATGATCTCAAGAACAAAGCTAACATCATGCTCTCTATTTATAAATGAGGCTATTTCAGAATATTCATTATTATAAATACTCAAAAAGAAAAAGTCGTGCAAAGGTACAATCACCACGCTGGGAGCGAACATTAATGTGAGTAAGATAATTATTAAAATACTGATAACTATTATTGAAAGAGTGTTAAAAACATTTAAAAAAGCCCATTCTATAAAGATGCATACAGCATAGGATAATGCTACAAACAAGAAAAGAATTCCAAGACTGAGGTTTAATAATACCTTTGATGAACTTTTTCTATATTTTTTTGCTAATAGATAAGCATTATAAGTAAAACTACTGCTCAGAGTTAGGAATAGTATCATATAAATAACACAAGACATGGTAATGCTATTGAACATTATAACTGGGAGCCTACTTAGTCCTTTAGCTGTTCTTACAAAAACTATTTTACCATTAAAACTGCTTTCCCCAATTAAAAATAAAAAGAAGGTTATTACTAATGTATCTTTCATAGCAAGCCGATATCGTCTGATATAAGAAGAGTAGATATATAAGGATAAATAAGAAAAACCCTCACTTAGAATTCCGATCCTAATAAATAAATCGGCTAATTCGAAACTTTCATGGAAAATATTAAAACCTATAGTATTAAAACTGTCTCTTATACACATCTGACGCTGCCGACGAATTAGA
>CBDULE010000052.1:0-8736 GCA_965367995.1 uncultured archaeon
GGTCTCGTGGGCTCGGAGATGTGTATAAGAGACAGAAATAAATCTTTCATTAAAAAGATACCACATTTTTGAAAGAGTGAAAAGGTGGAAGAAGCAAAACTCAAGAGAGAATTAAACTTATTATATCTAACCGCGATAGGTATAGGGACTGTTGTTGGAACTGGAATAGTTAAACTGCCGGGAGTATTAGCTGAGAAATTAGGACCAGCACAGGTTTTGGCTTGGATTCTTACTGGTCTTCTAGTAGGAATGATGGCGTTAAATCTAGCGGAATTATCATCGAGATTCCCAGAAGAAGGAGGAATTTATATATTTGGAAAGCAAACTTTAGGGGGATTTGTTGGATTCTTAGTAGGTTGAGCATATTGGATTGGCCTTAGTTTGGCTATTGGAGCTCTCGCTTTAGCGACTGCTGACAGTATACTTTTAATATTTGGTACTGAAGCATCAACGAATCTATTGATGTTGTTAGGAGTCTTAGTTATATTAACTCTCTTAGTGATCAACATCCTTGGAGTTAAGCTTACTAGAATAGCTCAGACGGTACTTACAGTATCTAAAGTTTTGGTTCTTGTTGCATTAATCCTATTTGGATTATTCTTCGTAAATCTGGAAAACATAACAGCAGATTTCGCTCCTTACGGATATGCCAATTTAGGCATAGGAATTATGATTACATTATGGGCCTATTTAGGTGCTGAGGAGATAACTCCTCCTGCTGAAGAAGCTAAGCATCCTGAGAAGACTATACCACTAGTGATAGTCATAACAATAGCTACAGCTATGGTGATTTATGTTCTAGCCTCAGTTGTCAGTATTGGAGTCTTAGGTTATAAAGCTTTAGCATCATATGATATCAGAGGAGTTGAGATGGTTGCTAGAGAAATTTGGGGTGATGCTGGAGGAGTGATATTCTCATTATTTATGGTATTTTCATTCTCTGCTGTTATAAATAGTGTTCTTTTAGCAAACTCTAGAATACTTTAAGCATTTTCAAGAGATGAAATAGTTCCAAAGAAGCTTACTGAAATTCATAGCAAATTCTCGACTCCATGGATCTCTATTATCGCCCAAGGAGTTATTGGAATTCTTGCAATTCTGCTATTCAAAGTATTTACTGATATTGTAATTATAGTTGACTTCGTTATGTTATTCCCATACTTAATGTTATCCTTAGGCTTACTACTGTACAGAATTAAAATCAAAGAAGAGGAAAACAAACCATTATTCTACATAAAGAGTCCTTTCCATTATGTAACAATGCTAGGAACAGTGATTTTCGTAGCTTATCTAATATTCGAGCTAATAAAGAGTGAGACAATGGCTGTAGTTTATGGAACAATAGCAATAGCTATAGGGGTATTATTATACCTACCTAAGCTTTTAAGCAAGAAAGAGTAGATTTAGAGATCTAAATGCAATCTTAATTCATCAATTAACTTTTCATTTATATTATAAGTTCTCAAAGACTTCTTTAATTGGATCCTTGCCATAAACTATGTGCAATCCAAACGGTTTATCAGACTTTACCAGTAGAAATGACTCATCAATAAGAGGTAAAATAGGAGGAAATATTATTATGCAGATAAAGAGTACAGAGATAATTATTAACTTCCTATCATTCAGCATAATTAATCCCTTACTTTTCCTCTTATTACTTTTAAATAAATTATTGTGTCTTAAAAACATCATATTATAAAGGCGTAATCTAAAGAAGATAAATGAAAGAAAAAATTAGATAAAGTTGTAGGAGTTTTTCACAAATTTATCAGAAGGCATTCATTAAAACAAAGCTATATTTAGAATTATTTTTATTGTTTATATTGCTACTTTTTAATTGTTAAAGGGTAGGTTGGTGTAGTTTTAATGAGTGTTAATCTAGAAAATGATGAAAGAATAATAAAAGCACTATCCTATTTGGGAATGACCCCTGAGGAGATAAAGCTCTATCTCTTTCTAATAGTTAATGGAAGCGCTACTATTAATGAAATTCCTCTAGCAATCCCACATAAGATAATTAATGCAATAGAAAGCTTGAAAAGAAAGGGATGGATAAAGGAAATTTATAGAGGTGGTGAGAGATATTACATACCTGTAGATCCCTATTATCTAATTGGGAGGGAGATTGAGAATCTCAAGAAAATTGTTACTGATTTAGAATATACTTTGAATGAGCTCAAAAGAGTCGGGAGCTTTGGTATTGTTCAATCTTTTAGCGATTCTGACAGTTTTTATAGGAGATTAAAGCTCGCGATAAGAAATGCCAGAAGAGAGGTTGCATTTCTCACAAGACACTTTTTGTTAGCTTATAAGGTTTTGGATGCGATATTAGAGGCTATAAAGAAAGAAATATCAATCTTAGTTGTTGGGGAAATAGCGTCTGAAGAAGCTATTAAGTATGTTAAAGAAATGCTAAAACTGAACATTGAGATAAAGCATTCTGTTGGAACTGTATTGAGATGCGTTATTATAGATGATGATCAAGCATTTATAGCTGTGAGAGATCCAACAGATTTAAGCAGACATTTAGGTGTTTGGATAAACTCAAGGGATTTTGTTAAACCATTGAAAGAGACATTTATTAAACTTTGGAACTCTGGAGTTGACGCAAAAGAAAAGCTTAAAACCTTAGGAATTGAGGTGTAAATGATGGCAAAATCTGATGCAGAAAATGCTTTAAATGAGATGGAAACTAATTTAGAGGAAATATTTAACAGTATCTTAAAGAGAATAGATGATGAAAGTATAGGGTTTGAAAGTCCTATAATAGATAGAGCAATCAAATGGTTATTAGGATTTAAAGATCCATCAGGAGGATTTACTAACGAAGGAGAAAACATACCATCACCAGCATCTTCAGCATATGTACTTCTAGCATTGTCATCTTCTGGTTATAAGTATAAGAATGAGATAGCCTCAATAATCAACTATCTAAAGTCTACACAAAATTCTGATGGTTCTTGGTCATATTATGCTGGTTCTGAGGGTTCTATTGGTGTTACTTCTTTAGTCCTTAAAGCTCTCAATCGAGCTGGTTTTGCTGGAATCGATATTTATTTAAAAGGTGAAAAGTATCTAATAGAATCTGTAAGAAAGCTTCTAAACAGTGAACAAACGGAATTAAATATCTCTAGATTGTCGCTAGCATTGATAGCTGTAGGTAAGCACTTTAAAAGCATTAAAAACGATATTTTAAAGTGGTTTGAGAATGGTATGAACCCAAATTTTAGCTTTGGTCTCCCTCCGGAAGGTGATGCTGAAGTAACTAGTACAGTTTATGCTGCTCTTAAGAATGTTGGCATAGATAACCACATGACAATGGGCATGCTATCCTACATTTTTGGTATGCAATCCAAAATTGGATTATTTAGACCTAATAATAAAACAGAAGAGAGAGTTGATACAACAGCATATATCATACTTCAACTAATATGGTCTGGATATGATATAATATCGGATGAAAGAATTATTAAAGCCCTTTCATCTATGATTCAATTCATGAATGATGATGGAGGATTTCCTGATTACGCTGGAGATATTAGCGATGTTGAAACTACAGCTTTAGTCATAACGGTCTTATCTTTATCTGGTTTCGCTAAAGTTATTAAGATTCCTATATTAAGGAAAATGATAACAAATTCTAAGAAGAATGCTATGGAATTATATAAAAGCGCAGAAAATGTTATTATAAATGAGTTAACAAGCTATAGGAATAAAATCTCCACCCTAGAAGAGAAGGTAAAGTTTTGGAAGGCAGTTGCTGGAGCTTTAGGAAGCATATTAATAGCGGTAATTAGCATATTAGTGGAGATTATGTTTTAAAATTCGTATATAGTAATGCATAAAAAGCATGATAATTAATGTGATATTTATATTTTTGGCAAAATGCTTTCTCATTAATATTAATTATCATTCAAGATTATGGTGTTTTAAATTGGAGGAAAGATCGGTTTCTAGGCTGATTATCGGTGGTAGCTTACAAGTTATAGGCTCAGCTTTAAGCGGGCTATTCTGGTGGATTTTAGGAATATTATTATCTAGACCAGATATAGGAATAGGACCGGAAGGTTATGGAGTATATGGAATCATGTTGTCGTTTATATCATTTTTAAGCTTATTTCCTGCGGGAGTAAGTACTGCATTATCACGCTCTCTGCAAGAATTCGATACTAAAGAAGATAAAGCATATGTCTCTAGGGCATTTTTTACAGTTACATTAGTATTATTATTTGCATCAATATCATTAGGTTTGATCATTATCAATAGTTTTTTTGGAACTAGTTATGTAAGAACAATGTTGTTCATCTCATTAATAACGGTATTTTTGCTGAGTTTTTCGAGTTTCTTTATCGGCCTTTTGAATGGTTTTTATGAGTATAATCATACAGGATTTGCTACAATGCTATATGGTGCTGGTGCCTTTATAACTACGGTATTTATACTCTTCTTCATGGATATAAGAAAAATGTCACCTTATGGCTACTCGTATTATCTCGCCTTGATATTCATTTCCGGTTCTCTTATTTATTTAGTTTATCTTTTTATTGCCTCTTTAATTACAATACAAATCACATCAGGCTTTTTCTCCATCTCATTTGACATTAGTTTCAAAAAAGCTCTTAAAAGAACTTTTTGGTGCATGTTACCATTGCTTCTCTCATTGAATTCTTATATGTGGGCATCGCTCTTAATTCTATCATCTTTTGGTATAAGTGAAAAATATTTAGGAATGTTAAATATCGCTATAGGATATGCTGCAACACTTTTCTTAATAGCTTTTTTCTCAATTCCTTCTGTTCCAGAAATAGGACGCGCATATGAGATAGGCGATACTAATTTAATAAAAAAGCTTGTTAGAGGAGCTATTAAATCATTTATGTTTCTGACAGGATTGCTCATAGTTGCTTATGTTTCAATGTCATATCCATTGCTTTACATCTTTCATACTAAAGTTTATACAACCGCACAGATTCCTTTCATTACATCAATGATCTCAACGGGACTGATTGCTGTTGAATATGCGTGTATAATGATTCTAATAGGCCTAAATAAGGAGAAATTAGGAGGTATATCGGCGCTAATTACCTTCATAGCATCCCTATCTATATTCATCATTTTGCTCTATGCGAATTGGAAATTACCTTATCTTGAGGAAGAGATAAGTTATATCACTTTGCCATCCTTAATTTTAACATTTATAACAATCCCAATTATTGTCTATCTCTTCAAAGTGATAAAGGAAAGTTCAGGTTATTTGCCAGTTTCAGCAATACTTAAATCGATTCTGTCAGCTACTGTAGCTACAATATTCGGAATGCTACTTTATCCAATCATATGGCCTAAGACTGACTTTATACAGCTCAGCATTGCTGCTGCATTACCATCAATCTTATATCTTTTAGCTTTACTCTTGATTGGTTACTTCGATGAGCAGGACTTTATACTAGCCTACGATGTCATAAATTCATTAAAACTCAGCTTCTTTTCTCCTTTAATAAAAGCGTTCGAGAGAATAGCATTAGCAAATCCCTTAAGAGAGAAGAATTGGTTAGATAAGGTCAGTGCTGAATCATAGCATCAAATTTTTTACTTAAGCAATACGATCTTCGCATATCTTCTAATCCTCTCACTCCTTGTTCTTCTATATGAATATGCAAGAACATCAGCAATTTGTACTGGAATTAATCTATCATCAATAATGATATACTTAGAAGCTCTAAGTTTTGAACGAAAGTTTCTTATAAGTTTTTCAAAATCTGATGCAATTACTACATTGTCAACCTTATACTTTGCGATTTTAGAATTAAACGCTCTCAAAATAGGTCCGGAATGTTGCTTATACTTCCCTTTGACTACAAATATTTCCACATCAATGAATTCATTTAGGATTTTCTCAGCATTTTTCACAATATAATTTGAGAGAAATTTTCTCCTCTTAGAAGACAGCTCCTTTGAATGAAGATAGCATTTAGATTGATTATATACAACTTTGCAAAGAATGCTATGTACATTCACGAAAACTCTATACTCTCCAATTAAGATTATAAAAATGTTAGCAGAGGTATCCGAGGACAGTATTAGCATTGATGTCACCAGTAGGTAAGTTTTTAATTAAAAAGCGATAATAATTTTACACTAGTTGATGTCTGGGATTACCCGGAGTTGCCGGGGACTCCCAGACAGATGATATGACCCTTGATGTCTGGGATTACCCGGAGTTGCCGGGGACTCCCAGACAGATGATAGGGTTCCGTTATAAAGCTCTCTAACTTGTTGGCTCTTATATCTCTATTTTTAAGACAAAAATGTGTTGCAATAACATCATAAAAATGGTTAAGAAATACTAAAATGGATTGAAATTAAAAGAGGATTAAGGTTTTAGAGAATATACTATTTCTATAATATCGTTGCTATAACCGCTTTTATAATAAAGGGAGAAACTCCCGAGATTATAGCTTTAGGATAAGGAAGATCAAATATTTTATGAACGCCTCTCACTAATAAGAATATTGACCATAATGTTATGATTATGGAAACTGGATTCATTGAGAATGATATTAATAATTTTAGGCTAAGAGAAGCATGTAAGTAATAAATGTAAAGGATCTTCAACGGTATGGGAACAATACTCAATGCCCTTATATTTAATATTCCTAAAAGGCTAATTCTCCCTCTCATTAGCTCAATTATCACAATCAAAATTATTGTATCTAATAACCAGAAAACTAATGGAATTATCATTGCAGCATAAAATGGTAGAATTATAAGCTCAAAAGAAAATGATATTCTTCCTATTATTAGGAAATAAACCTCTATCAGAATAATTCCTATAAAAGCTAAAAGTGCCGTTAAAGATGTTAACGTAATCCCTATCATTACTTTTGCCAAAGTCTTTCCGACCATAGATGTCTTAGCTTTTATATCATCCAGAACCGCATCAGGTTTATAATATGCTTTTAAGAAATTTGAAATAGCCATGATATTCACCAAACCCCGATGATCTCATAACAAAATAAATAAATGTACGCGATTTATATATTGCTTTTTTTCATAATTTCTAAATAGCGTGAAATCACAACGAATCGCTTAATCATATCCTCCTTACATCTTTTATTTTATCATAATCAGCATCTTCAGAAACTATTATGTTAATTCCTTCTAATTTCATCGCTGCTAAATGGATTGCATCAGATGGTTTTAAGTTATATTTTTTGAGTATATCATTAAGCTCATTGAAAACTTCTTCACCTAAGGGTATGAGTTTTATCACTTTCAAAATATTCCGTATAAAGTTCAATGTGATGTTATAAGGTACTCTATATTTTTCTTTGAGATGTATAATACTTCATCTATTACGAGGATATCAGTATATATATCATACGATTTTATGATGCTTAGGAAGAATGTTCTAAGTTTTCTGCAGAATATTGGATCTGTGCAAGTATTTAGATAAATGAGAAAATTTGCATCTATAAATGAATTTAAATTTAGTTTGATTATGATTTTTTATCTGGGTTAACCATAGTTAATCTGGCGCTAATATTGGAGGTCATAAGATTAAAGGTTAGAAAGAAAGGAATCATAATTATCCCTAAGAGAATAAGAGAGAAATATAAGATAAAAGAGAATTCATATGTGCTTGCAGAACTTAAGGATGAGGGCATCCTTCTAAAGCCTATCAGCATTGATGAAATTTCTGAATTTTTAGAGAAGCATGAAGAGAAGATAAGAAGTCTTGGGATCAAGGGGCCGAAACTAGGTGATCTTCGTGGAATCTCTCTCGAACAGGAGTTCGAAGAATAAAGTATTCATATTCCCTAAAAATTTCCCTTCTATAACATCTTTTTTAACATAAAAACATTTTAACTCAAACATAAGAAAATTTAATTTCCTATTTTAAAGAAAAACAATACTCTTCGCAACAATCTGAGAAAGTCCATCTACCGCCTCCTCTCTTTATTATGCTCAAAGTTTCATCGCAATCAACGACCTTAAGAGAGCATACTAAGTTAATACCTAGTTCTTTGAAAATGTCTGGATGAGCTTGTGCTGTTGGTCCCACTATTATTTTCAGCTTCGGATTTGAGAGTTTATTTATCGCATCAAAAGTTCCATTTACTAAAGTTGCTCCAGTCATTATTAAGATATCTGCATCCTCTATAAATTCAAATTCCAGACAATCTGGTAATGCTTGAGTCCTGTAATTTGGATTTCTCTCAAAAACTAATACTTCCCTAGCAATGCCTTTAATCTTTCTCACTAATGGGATCATATTCCCTATAACAACTACCTTTTCACTACCATCAACGACTTCGCATACTT
The DNA here is from genome assembly GCA_965367995.1 of uncultured archaeon. GTDB lineage: Archaea > Asgardarchaeota > Njordarchaeia > Njordarchaeales > Njordarchaeaceae > Njordarchaeum. The sequence continues at coordinate 8,323 of CBDULE010000052.1, forward strand.
TATCTATTAAATTAACTTTTTCAGCTTCGAGTTTATCAACGTTCCAAATTAAATATTGAGATACAGCGTTCAGTACTGCTACGGCTAGAATTCTATCTAAAATATTCTTACTCTTCATTAGCGATGAAATTTTATCGATTTTGGGCTCATTAGCAATAGGACAACCAATTATATCCTCACGTGGTACAAAGCTTAAGCCAACCGATTTGGTGTTTTGCGAGGAGAAGATTGCGTATGAGTATTTTATTCCAATTAAGTAATCGCTTATGAATCCTTCTTTCAAATCTTCGAATCTATTTTTAAGAAAGCTTTCTACAGCTTGACAGAATTTCATTTTTAATCATCTTAAGATTTTGATTATCATTAAATTAAGAGAAATTCTTTGCTTTTAATATAATTTTAGCGCTGTCTCTT
>CBDULE010000053.1:0-8397 GCA_965367995.1 uncultured archaeon
GTCTAATTCGTCGGCAGCGTCAGATGTGTATAAGAGACAGGATAAAGTTGTTTTCGAAGGCGGTCTTCAATATCATATACAACTAAAACCTGGAGATATTCCTCCTTATGTTCTCCTCCCCGGAGATCCGAAAAGAATCGATATAATTAAATCGGTATGGGATGAATCTGAAGAGCTTGCATATTATAGGCAATATAGATCCGTTAGAGGGAAGTATAAAGGTGTGGAAATAGGAGCAATAAGCACGGGGATAGGGTGTCCAGCTCTTGAAATAGCTGTTGTAGAACTTGCAAACATGGGAGTTCATACTTTCATAAGAGTTGGAAGCACAGGAGCTATTCAGCCTGGTATTGAACCTGGAGATTTAATTATAACTACGGCTGCCGTTAGATTAGATGGAATGAGCAAGAATTATGCTCCAATAGAATATCCTGCTGTAGCTAGTTTAGATGTAACATTAGCTTTAATTAAAGCAGCAGAAGATTTGGGTTACCGTTATCATGTAGGGATTACCGTATCAGTGGATTCATTTTATACTGGCCAAGAGAGGCCAAGTTATAAGGATTATCTTCCAGATTGGAATAAAGGATTGATAAAACGCCTACAAAAGCTGAATGTTTTAAACTTTGAGATGGAAGCATCTGGATTACTAGTTCTTGCATCTGTTTTTGGTCTAAGAGCTGGAGTTATTAATGCTGTATTTGCGAACAGAGTTACCAATGTTTTCGAGAAAAAAGGAGAGAAAGAAGCAGCTAAAGTGGCTTCAGAAGCTGTTAAAATTTTAAGAGAATGGGATGAAGAGAGAGAAAGACGAGGAAAAAATAAGTTTTGGATTCCAATTTTAGAAAAATAAATTTATTAGGATAAATCTTTCCTTTTATTTTTAGAAAGTGATGAGTTTGGGGCACACTGAAAGATAAATGATGAACGCCTCAAATACTCTGATTTTCAAAAATATTATCATATATATGAGAGCTTTATCTATACTAATCATACACTCGATTCTCTAACGATTTCTGGGTGTGATTTTTATGGCAAAAGTAATCAAAGTTGAGATTGATAGAGAGAAATGTATTGGTTGTGGAATAGCGCCATCTTTATGCCCAGAAGTTTTCCATCTAATTGAAGACGGTAAAAATGCTATAGTTGAGCTTTACAGAGTAGAAAACAATCCTGCAGTAGGTAAAATACCCTATTCTGATGAACTTGAGGAGTGTGTTAGGCAAGCTGCCGAAGCTTGTCCGGTTGCCGCTATAAAAGTAGAAATAGTTGATGAATGAAAATTTTCTTAATATCTAACTTCCTCTTAAATATTCTTTAAGACTTTATGAAGGTGTTTTCCATTGGCTAAAGTAAAATTTGGTTTGATCGGAGCAGGTAATATAGCGAGAGTTCATGCATGGGCCGCGCGAGTTGCTCCCTTATCTTTTGAGGATTTGGACCGAAATGATATAGAATATGTAGGCGTTTATAATAGAACTAAGAGCAAGGCTGATTTCATAAGGGATAAATTTGGTTTTGGATTCTCTACAAGCAATGTTGATGAACTTTTAGATAGCGGAGTCAATGCCGTAAGTGTGACTTTAGCGAATTTTCTTCACTTAGAGATGGTGGAAAAAGCTGCTGAGAGAAATCTCGCAATACTTTGTGAAAAGCCTCTAGAAATAAATCTAGAAAGAGCAAGGAAAATGTTAGAGATAACATCAAAGAAGAATCTAATAACAGCAACAGCTTTAGTTATGAGATTTATGCCTTCAGTAATATTTGCAAAGAAACTCATTGATTCTGGGAAGCTTGGTAAAATATATCATTATAGAGCTGTTGTCGCTCACTCAAGATACATAAATCCGAACTTGCCTCTTGAATGGAGAATGATAAAAGCACAAGCGGGAGGAGGAGCTTTAGCGGACATTGGTATCCATCTTATTGATTTAGCTAATTATCTTGTTGGAGATATTTCAGAAGTCAGTAGCATTGCGAGAACGTTCATTAAAGAAAGGAAAACAAGAAGCGGAGAAATAGGAATTGTTGATGTTGAAGATGCCGCTATAATGATGTTCAGCTTCAAAAATGGGGCATTAGGAAGCATAGAAGCTACGAGATTCGGTCCAGGATTTCAAGAATTAGATAGGGTAGAGATACACGGTTCTAATGGAATGATAAGATTTTATCTAGAGAATCCTTTCGAGATATATTTGTGCCTTCTGGATGAAGAATACCCTGGAGTTAAAAGAATAATTCTTAAGCCATGGGAAAAAGCATTATGGCCGCCTAGTAAATCAATAACTGGATGGGCATTCCTTTTCGTTGCATTATATCATGAATTCTTCAGAGCAGTAATTGAGGGAAGAAAAGCAAAACCAGATTTTGAGGATGCGGTAAAAGCCCAAGAAGTTCTAGAAGCTGCTTATATCTCTGCTGGAGAGAGAAGATGGGTTAGTCTTCCATTATGAGGTGATAAAAATGGTTTTGAGGCTTGTTGATGCTCCCTGGAGTAAAATTAGGAATCTGGATAGGAAGGGATTAATCGAGGCAATAAAGCTAAGTGATGGAAGAACAATTGCTGCAGAAGTTGTCGTAACCGCTAAACCACTGGTAGATAAGATATCAAATCTAGAGATAGCAGCTGGTTTCGGAGCAGACATGATAATTCTCAACTTCTACGATGTTAATTTAAAGAAGATAGAGGGAATACCTCCAGAAATAAAGACATTAAAGCAACTTAGAGATTTCCTTGGAAGAATAGTTGGTTTGAATTTGGAACCAGTGAAGGAGGATATTGCTAAAGAGTTAGGTTATACTCCTGGAAGATTAGCTACTCCAGAAAACGCGAAAAAAGCTGTAGAAGATGGAGCGGATTTCTTAGTAATAACAGCAAATCCCATGGCTAAAGTGACTCTAGAGGACATAATAAAAGCAACAGAGGAGATTAGGAATGAGATAGGAGATAAGGCTTTGATTCTTGCTGGAAAAATGCATCTTGCAGGAGTTTATGGAGAAGCACTTACTCCAAAGCTTATAAAGAAATTTGCTGAGGCTGGTGCTGATGGGATATTAATTCCAGCTCCTGGAACAGTTCCTGGTATCACTGTGGAGATTGCTAAGAAGCTTGTTGATGAAGCTCATAAAAATGATTTACTGGTCATGTCTACTATTGGAACATCTCAAGAGGGGACTGATGAATTCACAATAAGGCAAATAGGATTGCTCAGCAAGATGACTGGTGCTGATATTCATCATATTGGAGATTCGGGATATTCAAGTAGTGTAGCAATGCCAGAGAATATTATGGCATATTCTATTGTGATCAGAGGTAAGAGACATACATATAGGAGAATAGCTATGTCAATAATGAGGTAGGGATACTATATGCCTCTAGAGGAAGAATTAAGGAAAGTCAAGATGGTTGTCACTGATGTTGATGGTACACTTACATACAATTGGATACTGAGCTGTAAGGCTGTAGAAGCTGTAAGGAAGTTAGAGAGTGTGGGCATTAAAGTTACGTTAGTTACTTCAAACACAGCTGCTTTTTTAGCAACATTTGCAAAATATTTAGGAATATCTGGTTATGTAATAGCTGAGGGAGGAGCTGTAATTCTTGATACTAATTTTAACATTCTCTACATGGTTAAACCTCCAGAATTTGATAGGGATAAAATTATTAAAATAATGGAAAAACTTGGCTTCAGATCGATTTTTAATGAAGTAAAATTTGTAGATCTTGGCTTCTTCAGAACTGAGAAATCCAAGAATATCACAATTGATGAGATAAGAAAAGAACTTGAGAAAGCTGGTATAAAAGACGTAGAGATATACGATTCTAAATATGCTGTCCATGTCCTACCTAAAGGTGCCAATAAAGCAAATGCTGTCCTCAAGGTTCTAGAATTTGCTGGTCTTTCAGTTGATGATATCATCGTTATAGGAGATGGTGATAATGATATCCCCATGTTTAAGATAGCGAAATTAACTGCGGCACCAGCAAATGCTACTGAAGGCTTAAGAAAATATGCTAAGATAATTGCAAGTAAACCGAATGGTGAAGGTTTCGCTGAAATAGCAGAGATGATTATAAAAGCGAAAGAAACTAAATAACTCTTCTTTTATTTTTATAGTGGTGATTCTCTTGAGAATAGGTTTTTCTGAAATAGATATAACTCCATCTCCTGGCTTTCCTTTGGGAGGCTATTTAGAGAGATATTTAAACGAAAACAAAGCTACTGGAACTCTTAATGACATATTTGCAGACGTTACGTATTTTGATGAAGATGATGGTCTAATAATAATTTCTCTTGAGACCATAGCTGTTGAAGATAAGTTTTATGAGAGGATCTATAGACTTGTTAGAAAGCATGGAGTAAGGTATCTCATACTAGCGGCAACGCATACTCACTCTGCTCCGGAAACAATTCTTAATTTTCCCTTCTTCAAGAGATTTGCTTTGAAATACAAGAGTAAGATAGAGGAGTATCTCAATTTCTTAGAGGATAAGATAAAACTTGCTGTAGAGGATGCCGTAAATAATGTACGAGATGAAGAGATTTATATGGGAAGAGCTAAAGTAATTGGTGCATGCTCATCTAGAATCAATCCGGAGATGGGTAAGGAAGGTATTGCAACAGTTCTGAGATTTGGGAAGAGAGTGATCCTTCAATATGCATGTCATCCTACAGTTCTCTCAGCTAAAAATATGATGTATTCTGGGGACTTCTTTTCATATACAAGGGATGCAATAAAGAAAGTAATTTCAAATGCTCTAATTTTAAATGGAGCGGCTGGAGATCTAAGCACAAGATTTGTTAGAAGAGAGCAAACACCTAAGGAAGCGGAAAGAATTGGAAAGATTGTTGCGATGGGAGTAATCGAAGCAATTAAAAATAGCAAGGAAATTAAGGGAGAAATTTCGATGGGAAGCATTAAATTAAGTCTAGTTAGAAGAGATCTGGAGAAGGAAAACCTTGAGGAGAAATTAAGGAAGAAGATTGAGACGGCCGAGGAAGAATTAAGAAGAGAACATGACCCAGGAAGGAGAAGGAAGCTGGAAAATGAGATTTTTGTGGGTAAGTTCCTCCTTGAGCATATAAGGGAATTTTCAAAGGAGCTAAAGAGACTTCCCAGTATTTTAGAGATTGAATCTATTTTCTTTAGACTCGAAGAGCTTGGATTTGTTTCGCTTCCCTTTGAGTTATATTCTTCTCTTGGAAAGATAATTTATGATAATGCTAAAGCACTTGTTATTGGCTATGCCAACGATTATTTTGGTTATGCTCCAACAAAGGATGCATATGAAGAACTAGATTACGAAGCAATGGCATCAATTATTTCTACTGGAGAAGCTGAAAGAATGGCCGAAAGAATTGCAAAAGAAATGAGAGAGATTTAATTTCTATACAAAATACAAGACAATTGCGGTTAGCATAGGAAATATAAAATTATCATTTATTTCTCTGGTATTTAGCGCATCGAATGTGGATGTTGCTATAGCGACCAAAATAGCTCCTAAAAGATTTCCCATGATTAAATACGTTATTAAGAATGCTGTGGTAAATCCAGCAATCGTTCCTTCAAGGGTTCTATTCTTCGTTATTTTATGCTTCCCGAAATATATCCCAACAAGCGCTGCCATGGCATCAGCTAATAACCCAACGAGTACAGCAGTTATTAGTATCATTTGAGGGAAGATTAGAGCAATGACAAAGGCAGATACTACTGTGTATACATATGAAGCTATGCTTTTTTCCTCATTTTTTCTCAGCAAGCTTGGAGGAATTATTAGTGCTCCCTTAGCTATCCTCATATATTCAATAGCGAGGAATAGTGGAATAACGCTGCCTAGAACGATTATGACAGCGAAATTTACTAAATTATCTGCAGTAACAAGTGAAGTAAATTGAGGATTTAATTGCTCTATACCCATTCTTATTAATTGGACGATAAGGTCACTGGAGAATAATGGAATCGCCACTAGGAGAGCTAACAGATGAAAGGCCTTCCTCTTTGGTTCAAATGGCTTAAATTGTTTCTCGAATGTCTTTCCTTCAATATATAAGACATAGATTACTATAATTGATTCAATGAATAAGATTAATTCCATACTAATTAGGATGTAATTGTTTAGGGTTATTAAAAACAAAGAGAATGCTATGAAGTAAACAGTAAGAAACGCAAGGCCATAAGTTAGATTACTCTTAATTAATTTAACGGCCAGCATTATAAAGAGAAATGTAACAACACCAACGCTAAAAGCAATACTTCCTTCGAATAGCAGAGGTATGAAGAGAACGCCAAGTATTGCATATGGGAGAGCTGTCTTTAGGTATTCTATATTATCTAGAAGCATAACAATAATTACAACTATAATTGGCTGAACAACTAGCGTTGACATAATTGCTATATAGAATGTTGGATCATTAGTTCTTGTCATAACAATAATTCCAGATGCAAAAAGCGAAAATGCCATAATTAGAGGAGATAACTTGTCCACATCATTATTTGAAAGGAATGTGAGTATGAAGATACTCATTGCTATCAATATAACTCCATATATTATTCCGAACATCTTAAAACCAACATTGAATTTACAGATTTTAAAGCCAAAAAAGCTATAGAAAGATTCACCTGACCATACAAATTTGGGAATTATTTGGAAAGATAGAGCATATATAAATTTTTTCTTTTCGCACTACATTACAAAGCAGTTTTAAACCATTTTAAGAATTTTTACTTTTCTCTGCTGATTGCGAGTTTATATAGTTCTTTCGCGAGATTAATTATTTCACCTCTGGATTCAAGTTTATATGATTTTGTTTCAACATCTTTTTCAAGTCCGTAAAATGCTCCAGCAATCGCAGCACCTATTGCAGCATTCGTATCAGTATCCCCACCAGCCCTAATCAGATTAATTATTGTTTCTATAACATTTTTAGAAACTAGGAATGTAAAGGCCGTTAGAGAGACAGTATGGACGACGAAACCACTATTTCCAAGCTTATATACAGCCCCGAAATACTCTTCGCCTTTATCATAAAGGTCTAAAGCTTGTATTAGGGAATCGTATACTCTATTTTCTATACCAAATTCCTCAAGATTCTTGATAGCATATTTTACCACATCTTCTTTGTTTTTTGCCTCAACTGCTTTCTTAATCATTAAAGCTACAGCGAATGCTCCTGATATTGCTAGTTCATTTCTATGTGTGATATAACTCTCAATTCTAATTGTTTCATAAAGCTCATCTAATGGCGCTTTGATCAGAAATAGTGCTATTGGGTGAACTCTCATTGCTACTCCATTTCCTGCAGCCCATTTGTTTATTACGCCAGATTTTCTATAATCTTTGGAAAGATCTAGGTTTCTTAAGGCTGAATATGTTGTCACGCCTATACCTCTTAGATCACCACTATACAACCATTCCAAGTATCCTTTAGCCACATCTTCTGGATTATATTTTCCATTTTTAACTATACTCCTAGCTATTACTAAGCTCATTATTGTATCGTCCGTATACTTATAGAAATCGCGTTTAAAGATAATTTCTTCTTTAAGATTTGGCTTCGTACTCATGCCTTCAAAAGGTGCTCCTAAAGCGTCGCCTAAAGCATGAGAGAGCATTGTGGCTATAAATTTCTCCTCCAAAAAATCACCTCATTTAAGTAAATAAACTTCTATTCTCTCTTTTCCTCGACCTAAATTTCTCCTCTTAAGCTTTACTTCCCCTATCTCTCCAGTTCTCCTTACGTGAGTTCCAGCGCAAGGATCTTCCCAATCGCCCATCTTCCATATCCTCCAACCGGGTTCTTTCTCATAAACTATTATTTCTCTGTTCTCTCTAATAATCTCATTAACCCTCTTCTGGATTTCTGGGAGATATTTTCCTATGCTTCCCTCGAAAGCGTAATCTATTCTAGCTTTATCTGGGCCTACATGAGAACCTATAACTTTCAGATCCCCTATAAGCTCCTTAACTACAAAATAAACCAAATGAAGTGCTGAGTGGAGCCTCATTATTCTATATCTTCTATCCCAATCAAGTTTGAGATGAACGATATCTCCAACAGAAAAGTCTGGATTTCTCTCAAGAACATGAGCATAGTCTGATGGTCTTACATCAATGACTCGAATGTCATTAATCCAACCAGTATCCGATTCTTGACCTCCCTTCTCAGCATAGAATATCGTTTTATCAAGCCAAACTAAGTTATTTTCGATCTTTACAACTTTAGCATCAGCCTCCTTTAGATAAGGATCCTCATAATATAATAAGATCGGTTGCAAATGGAAACACCTTTCAAATTCTCAAATTAATATTTAAATTTCTATCAGTTAAAAATGCATAAAAACAATTCTAGTTTTGAGCAGAAATATGCTCATTTTTCATATGGATTACTACAGTAA
>CBDULE010000054.1:0-8130 GCA_965367995.1 uncultured archaeon
ATAAGAGACAGCTTGATACTGATGAAAAATTAGGATACATTGTTGCTGTTCTTGATGTTAAATCTTCAGATCTTGGAAAGATAATTCCAGGAAGTCCTGAAATATATTTCGATACGGAAGTTACATTATTAGTTTATAAACCAGTTAAGAATGAGATTGTAGAAGGGCCAATAGTGGACATAACTCAAGGAGAAGTGTTCGTTAATCTAGGCTGTATTGATGCTAGATGCACAGTTCAGAATCTGGTCGAGGGCCGTGTCAGATATATAAGACAAATGGCCGAAGATGGTACTCCACGACCCATTTTAAGAGTTCCTGGAAAGAAAATAGTATTTCAAGTAGGAGACATTCTTAGAGCGCGAGTTCAAAGATTTGAGTATGTCATACCTGTAGAAATAGGTCCGATGGTGAGAGGACATATTTTAGCTGCCCCAAGAGTGATAAAACCTAAAAGTGAAATTAAAATTTCATTAGTAGCTAAAGAACGAGGATTAGGTCTTATCAGTGAGCTTGAAAAAGAAAGAGCAGAAGTACTTGGAGGTTAATGTTAGAATGTTAAAAGGTCGTGATTTTTTATGTTTAAAAGATTTTTCTAAGGAGGAAATCCTCTTTCTTCTTAATCTTTCCGAAGAGTTTAAGAGAAAGCTTATCATTGGAGAGAGGCACGAATATCTTAAAGGAAAAACCGCTGTAATCCTTTTCGAAAAACCCAGTACGAGAACAAGGATATCATTAGAGGTAGCATGCGCACACTTAGGAATTCATCCAATAGTTATAACAAAGCAACAGACTCAACTTGCAAGAGGGGAGCCTATACAGGATTTTGCAAGAGTTATAGAGAGATATGCTGATGTTTTTATTGCTAGAGTAATGAAACATGAATTCTTAGTTAAAGTCGCAGAATATGCTAAGATTCCCGTAATCAATGCATTGAGTGATTTCTCTCACCCCCTTCAAGCTTTAGCTGATTTCTTAACAATAATGGAGAAAAAAGATTTAAGAGCTGTTAAAATAGCTTACGTAGGGGATGGAGATAATAATGTAGCTCATTCATTACTATTTGGCTCAGCAATTTTAGGATTAGAAATTAGGATTGGTGCGCCTAAGAAATATCAGCCAAGTATTGAGGTTATGAATCTAGCGTTAAAACTTGCAGAAAAAAATGGAGGAAGGATAATTGTTACAGATGACCCAATTAAAGCTGTCAAAGATGCGGATGTAATTTATACGGATGTATGGGTTAGCATGGGAATGGAAGCTGAGAGAGAAGAGCGAATAAAAGCATTGCAAAAATATAGAGTAGACGCTAATCTTGTCAAACATGCAGCGCCAGATTTCATATTTATGCATTGTCTACCTAGGCATGGTGAAGAAGTATCTGACGACGTTTTTGAATCAGAACATAGTGTAGTTTTTGATCAAGCTGAAAATAGACTTCATACAGCTAAAGCAGTTTTAGCAGCATTGCTTTAATTTTCAAAGCCGAAAAATAAAATAAGAGTATTTCTCAATCATTCATTTTTCTCAGTTCTTAATTTTATTTTTTGGTGAGTACTGTGACGAAATTCATATTTGTTACAGGAGGCGTATTATCAGGGCTTGGTAAGGGTACAGTAGCCGCTTCTGTTGCAAAATTATTTCAATTTAGAGGTTTCTCTGTTGGCATGATTAAATGCGATCCTTATCTAAATGTTGATGCTGGAACAATGAATCCGATAGAGCACGGAGAAAATTTCGTAACAGAAGAAGTTTGGGAATTTCAACCAGCCGAGGGATACGTGTTTAGAATCGCTGAAATAGATCAGGATTTTGGAATTTATGAAAGGTTTACTGGCGTGAACGTTCATCCTTCACATAACATCACAAGTGGGCAAATTTATCTTAGTGTGATTTTAAAGGAGAGAATGGGCAAATTTTTAGGAAAAACTGTACAAATAATCCCTCATGTTACGAACGAGATCAAATCAAGAATTAGAAGCGTTGCTGAAGAAGGTTATGATATAGTCATAACAGAAATAGGAGGGACCGTCGGAGATATTGAAGGAATGCCCTTCCTTGAGGCTATAAGACAGCTCAGACATGAAATACCACCAGAAGATAGCCTATTAATTCATGTAACTTATGTTCCTTATCTTAGTACTGTAAGACAGCTAAAGACGAAACCAACGCAACATAGCGTCCAAAGATTGTTACAATCGGGGTTAACACCAGATATAATTGTAGCTAGGAGCGAATATCCGCTTGATGAATCATCGAAAGGAAAAATTTCTCTTTTTGGTGGAGTTCCTAAAGAAGCTGTGATTTCTGCTCCCGATTTGCCTGTTATCTATAGTTTACCATTAGTATTTGAACAACAAGGGCTAGGAGACTATCTTATGAAAAAATTGAATTTAAAACCAAAAATTGACCCGCGTAGGCAAATAAGGGAGTGGGAATCCGTTGTTCGTTTGTTCTTTGAGTATGAAGATATTATTAGAATTGCTTTAGTTGGAAAATATACGAAGATAGCTGATTCTTATATAAGCATCATTGAAGCTCTTAAACACGCTGGCGCACATGAGAGAGTTAGGGTAAATATTGATTTCATAGATGCTGAAAAAAAGGATGAGTTAGAGAGAGTAGAGGAATATGATGGTATTCTGCTCACCCCTGGTTTTGGAAGGAGGGCTACCGAAGGAATGATAAAATCAGCGATAATCTCGTTAAGAAAGAAAATACCATTTCTAGGCATATGCTTTGGAGGCCAACTTGGTTTTGTAGCGTTTGCTAGAGAAGTTATGGGTTGGAAGGATGCCAATTCTACAGAAGTTAATCCCCATACGAGGTATCCAGTAGTCGATTTACTTCCAGAGCAAAAGGGCATCATTCAAAAAGGAGGAACCATGCGTCTTGGAGGAATAGAAATTATAATCATGAAAGGTACAAAGCTCTTTGAAGCATACAGACGTGAAGTTGTTGTTGAGCGTTTTAGACATAGATATCACATCATTAGAGAATATGCAGAGAAAATGGAAGAAGAAGGTCTTCTGATAAACTCTGTGGATAAAAAAGGAAACATTACTGGATATGAGATCTCATGGCATCCCTTTTATATTGGTGTGCAATTCCACCCAGAATATAAGAGCAGACCCTGGAATCCTTCCCCTCCTTATCGTGCATTTATAAGAGCTATTAAAGAATACAAGATTAGTAGATAGTTTTTTGGCATATTTGCTTTTGGCGAGAAATCATGAATATGAGAAAAATCATAATAAAATTTAAGATAAGATTTCGAAAAGTGAAGAAATATATCAAGCATTTGTATTATAGTGCTATCTTTGTCATAAAAATTGCTAATCTGATTAAGGTATTAGTTGGTCTCTTCATTTTCATCATCCTAATTGCTTTGTTGGGATTAGGCATCATAAAGTTCTGGAATTTTCTTATTGCACCTAACGTTGGAATATATCTTCCAGAATTTTCCATAACAGTCTTATTTACTGGGAGATACAATATACTATGGATTGTTGGAATGGCGGCGGGGTCTCTCGTGTCAGTCTTTAGAAGGAGTAAGTTAGAATGGTTTGCCGAGCAAGTTAATGCAAAACCTTCTATGATATACATTTTTGGAGCTAATCAATTAGTTGAAAGGGTTGTGAGAGAGCTTATAGGTCTTGGTTTTGGCCCTTTCGTAGCTTTAATTGCAGAGAAGAAGTATTATTGGATAGAGGAATTAGGAGCCACAATAAATGTATTAATTCTTGATTCTGTTGAAGAGTTAAAACTTCCAACACTCTATCGTAAGATTACATTTAGGAATGCACTTAAAATACTTTGTCTAGTTGATAATCCAGAGCTTTCCCAGCACATAATCCTCAATGTAAGAAGAGTGAATCCAGAAGCTGAAATAATTTTGCTCTCTAGAAACAAGCCTTATATTTTAGACCTAATTGGAGAACAGCTTGAAAAAATAATAATTGTAGAGGATTTGGACACGTTATCAAGAGAGATAATAAGAATGTTAGCTCTTGGTTTCATTTATGCACCAGTAATCGAAGCAAAAGCTCCTCCAGAATACGCTGGGAAACCTGTGAATGCTGTTGAAGAAGATTTTGATTATAAGATTAAAGTTCTTGGGGTTAAAAGAGGGGACAAAATTATTCAAACTAATGTCATTGAGCAAGGAGATGTCTTAATACTTTACCTAGTGGATAGAAGAGTACTAAAAGAGTTCGTAGAATTAATACCATTCGAAGGAAGAATTGAAGAAGAGGAAGCTCAAAGTTCTATAAGCTTGACAGAGAGCGAGTCAAGTGAAACTACAGCTGCATAACCATTCTTTACGGGTCCAGGATTAACAATAATCGTCTTACCTATTTTATCAATTCCTCTTCCTTCATGAATATGGCCAACTAAGACAAGTCTCGGTTGTTTTTTCTTTATGAATTTCAGTAAGGATTTGCTTCCAGCATGCGTTCCTCTCTTGGTAAAATCAACCTTAGTTCCATATGGAGGAGAATGGGATACTAATATTAGTTTATCAGATGGAAGCTGGAAGAGTTTTGAGGTGATCTCTCCTATTTTATCTTCAGACCAACTTATGATAGAATATAATGGTGATTTTAGAGCCCCACCTATACCAGCAAAATAAAATTCTGAGAACCTAATAACCTTATTGTGTAGATTTTTAATATCATCACTTATATCGAAATCTAGAGCCTCCTTTGGGTCACAATTACCTGGGATAAAAAATATCCTTACTTTAGATTCGGCATAAATATCTTCTAATATTTCTTTAAATTCGGTAAGCGAGCCGAAATGAGTAATGTCGCCACTTATAATAATCAAGTTTACGGAGTATTCCTTGGCCTTCTTTGCAATCTTATTAATCATTCCTCTATGGCCATGGATATCGGATAGATGCATAACAATCAACAATTCTCCACCTCAAAAACATCTATAACTTAACAAATTCGTCAAGTACTAATTCCCATACTCTTTCTCCTTTAGGATTCACAAAAATTAGTTTGATACCAGATTCCCGTAAGGAGTATTTTGTATCCTCATATAATTCATCAGTAATAGCGATAAGATATGTTGGATACCTTTGAGCGAGTTCTCTAATTTTCATTTTAACCGAAAAAGTACTTATGTCCCATATTGCTGTGTCAGTTATGAAAAAGATTAAAGGGCTATTAGATATTATTGATAAATGCTCATCAAGAATTTTTAAAGCGCCTCTTAAGTTTGTCCCCCCATCAGCTAAAAGTCGGAGAACGATGTCTTCAACGAAATCGTAATCATAAGATGGTGGTAATGCTTCCCAAGCTCCTGAGGAGAATGTAATAAGAGCAATTGAGTATTCCCAGCTCTTGGCAAATTCTATCAACGCTAAAGTTATCTCAATTGCTTTTTCTAAAGGTTCCCCATCCATGGATCCACTTGTATCTAATATAATCTCAAAGTGTTTTGAATCGCCTATGCCTCCCTCTTTACTATATTCGTAAAATCGTTTTAGAGTCGATAATCCCGGAATAACTCTTCCATAGTTCTCTATAGATGCTTCGATATCCAACCTTTCTGGATCGTCATCAATCTCCCAGTCTGCCAGTCCTCTAGGGGATAAACCATAGCGAGGATCATATTTAAGGGGGAATGATAAAAGAACTTCGCTCATTCTTACTTTTCTTACAGCATATACGTATCTCCTATAGCGAGAAAGTTTTTGATACATTCTGAGCCTATCGGAAAACCCCGGAAGTTTTCCTCCCTTAAATAACTTTTCAGCATTTTCTTCAATCTTCTTATCAAGTTTTTTAGCCAAGTTCATTGCTATTTTATAATCCAATTTCGCAATCTCAGAAAGCTCATTTGGAGTTAGATCTTTTTCACCTTCTCTTTCGCTTTTAATATTCTTTCCCCATATTTCCTTATCTTGTTCATTTGGTTTTCCTATGGGTACAATAATGTTTCGGAGAACATTCCCCATATTCTTCGGAGATTTTAACTTCGTTATGAAGCTCTTTAGAATTCTGAAGGTGCTTTTAACTTTCTCATGATAAGGCAAGTTAGATTGTAAAATTTCGATAACGTTTTTCGCCTTTCTGGAGAGTTCTGTGTCTTCTGAGAGATATCCTCTTAAAATTTGTATGTAATTCAGGAAAAATTCCTCTAATACAGTCCTTTTTTCAATGCTTTCGAGAGTTTTCTGTAACCAATAATAGACATCTCTCACTCTTCTGAAAATATATTCATCCTTTGTTATCTCCGAAAGCACATAGAGTGTAGAGAAAAAGCCTGAAAGCCAAGATATCATTGGCGAACGCCAGTCTTGGTTAATAATTTTTGCTATGATAATCCTCTGAAGAAGTCTATAAATCTCTCTTTTAGGGGAAATACCGTGATATCCAAGAGAGATAATTAAATAAAACTTTTCATCTGGATGAAGGAATTCATTCTTAATTATTCTAGGAAGAACAATAACTCCCCACTGGTCTATGTATAATTCTTTAGAAATTCTCACCTTAAAATATGGTAATAGCCCATATCGTTGGCCGAACTTTTGTATGATAGAGAAAAATTCTCTTGAATGTATGCTTATTTTTGTACTTTTTCCTTTAGACACCTATTTCCCTCCTTAACTCTTCAGCTAGTTCTTTTGTTTGAGCATAGATAACTATAAAATTAGACTGTCTCTTGACAATTAAATTGCTATTTTCAAGTCGCTTTATTCTCCCAGTAAGTAGTTCAGAAATCTGTTTATTATCAAATCCATGTTTCCTTAAAACCCTTTTAATTTCCTCGTAAATTCCAGGAGTCATTAAAGACAGTCTAATTGTATACTCCTCAAGCTTTGATTTTAACATCTCTTGAAGATGCTTTGAATCTTCGGGTAATGCGTTGTCAAGTTCATTCATAATTCTGACAATGCTACTTAATGTAATATTTTCATCGTGAATTACGCTTCTCACTACGGGTTCAATTCTTTTAATAAGCTCTTTAGATTCCTTCTCAAATCTGCTCTTTACAACGTCATAAAGCTGTCTTAAAACTAAGTCTCCTCTTCCTCCATATTCACCATACGCTAAAAATCTAAGCGTCTTAAGAATACTCCACTTATTCCCAGAACTCATTAAATCTGCATAATATATTTGAAGGACTTCATCTATCAGTTCGTCTCTCTCACAATTAAGGAGCAAACAAGAAAGGCTCAATGCTTTTAGCCATATCCCATAAATCTTCTTTTTCCCTTCCTCATAAAGCCATTTAGTTCTAATGATAGTATTTACTGCATGTTTTGCCCATTCCCATGGGTTAGGATATTCACTTCTAACAGCTGGTATCAGTTCTATTCTGTGCGCAATAACATATGGAGCTAGTGTAATTATATCGTCGTAGTTTACTTCTTCACGTCCATAAAACCAAGCTCTTGCTTTTGATAGTAAGATTAATGAGATTATAGTCCTCTCTCCTGGCACCATCTGAATCTGAGAGCATAATTCATTTGCGAATTCACATTGAGCGCAAGCAAGTCTCATAAATCCGGGCATTAGCCTTGATTTATCATATTTACATGCTCTAAAGGCCCAAATTAACATGTTAGCAAACAATAAAACTCTTTGGGGTATTCTGACTTTTGAAACATCGTCCCAAATTTCTTCTAAATCTTTAACTGATAAGATTTCGGGCATATTTTTAGCTAGATCTAGCTCAGTGCCCTTAAGTAATGATTTAATAATTTTGACAGAACCCTTCATATCAGCTAGAGATATGTAGGCAGAAGCATGAAACCTTGACTTCAACGCCCTATCAATGTCCCCTCTATAAGGATTCATATCAGCGAAAGCTATATATGATGGTGTTTTAAAAGTATAGCCACCATATTCAATTTCTTTTTCCTCTAGAAGGGATAATAAGCCGTCTTGAACAGCTTTAGAGAATCTATTAATTTCATTAATGAATTTGATTCTTGCTTTAACAATAGGTCTTACAATAATCTCTTCTATGCCCCGTGTAAGAAGTTTTACAATGTTCGTTGAAACAAGAACTTTTTGTAGTGTTTTCTCAGGAGCTCCTATTATTCTGTCTCTTATACACATCTGACGCTGCCGACGAATTAGACGGTGTAGATCTCGGTGGTCGCCGTATCAT
>CBDULE010000055.1:0-8128 GCA_965367995.1 uncultured archaeon
GCTAAGTAGGCCATTCGGGTCGAATGTTCTTTAGGAATCTGTACCTTCGTTCTGGATAAGGGCATTTGTGCATAATTTTCATCGATTTCAACGAAAGGAATGTTTCCTTCCCAACCAATCCAATCTTTCCCCAGCTTCAAAGGAATTTCATAGTTTATTTCCCCTTCCTTTATGCTTATCTTATTCCCTTCCAATTTTTTCCAGAAAGTTTTCCATCTATCGTTTCCCAGTTTCTGCCTTACCTTGATGTATCCTTTTCTCGGCAGGATAAACTGCTCGTTTACCCATCTCCAAAACTTGATTATTCCAAAAATTCCAAAAGGCCCTAGGATGCAGAGCAACACTATGGCTATTATAAACCAAAGAAAATAATCTGAAAGGATGAATTCTGGTATAGCTATCTTCTTCCAGAACAGTGGGAACTTTCTTTTATAGTTTATCTTCATTACATTAACTCTTACAAATGGTCTATTCCCACTATCTAGCCACCACCAATCCCTTGATGTAGCTCTAACAAGTTCAATTAATTCTTCAATTTCAAAAATCCATTCATCAATTAAATCTTTCACATCCCTCATATTTTACACCTCTTCAGATTCTTCAGTCTCTTCCTCACCCAATTCCTTTACAACCTTCTTTATTTTTTCCTCCTCAACTTCTTCTTCAGCTATTGTCTCTCCAATTTCTTGCAACGCCATTTCAACTCCTTTATCGTATATTTCTTCCTGCTCCTCCATCGTTTGGTCGATTTGCTGTGCCATTGTTAGATACATCTGATCCGATTGTATCATAATTTGCTGATATTGATGCAATTGTTGTATTGCATCCATCGTGAGAGGCATACCAATTATAGCTTCTTTAAAATCATCAACCACACGTTGGATAGCATCAACCTGATGCTTTAGAACTTTAAGATGAAGGCCTAATCTTGTAATTCTCCTCTTTATCCTAATGGCTTCAGAGCCTTTCTTTGATTTAAGCCTATTTAACTGCTTCACTAAGTTTTTAATTTCCCTTTCTATTTCTGCTATTGTACTTCTAATTGAAGCAATTTCTCTATCAGCTAAATCTTCTACAGCTCTTTGTAAGCTTAATTTATCCTCATATGTCGAAATATTCTTTGAGAGCTTTGCTATATCATGTAGTATATCCTCATAACTATCAACAATATCTCCTATATTCCTAGGATCCTTCATTTGTACTATAACTTCCCTAATTTTGGCTAATATCTCATTTTTCGGGTCTTTAGTCTTTCTTTTTCTTCTCAGTAAGGGCATTTTATCACACGCATCAAAATTGATAATAACTAATTACATTTTGATATTGGGAAATGTTAAATAAATATCTAAGGTGTTCAAAAATAAAAATACAATTTAAAGTAAAAATAAAATATTGAGATGAAGAGCAGGAGGAGCGTCTGAAAGTGATGATGAACCGAGCTTCGTCGGATTTCATACAATCACCCTTATACTTTCTCCAATAATTTCCCAGCTCCTTCTCATACGTGCTTTATTTAAGCCATATCTCCAATCTAGATAGGCTTCAATTATGAAGTTAAGACCAGCTAATGGATCTCTGCCAAGTGATGTTTTCAGTATTTCAATAAATTCTCTTATTTTATCTTCGGAACCATAGATATCTATCTCGATAAGATAACCAGAGAGTTCATCTGGTAGGCTGCTCACAATCATGTAAGCTAAGAATGCTCCAATAGCCCAATTTAGTCCGAAGCCAATAAAGAAGAAAATACTCGATAAGAATATCATTAAAGGAACGAAGAATATCCATAAAATCCATGATACTGAACCTAGTAGATCTATTTTTGTTACCGTTTCCATAACGCTTAGATTTTCAATCTCTGGATAAATAACCCTAATCTCATGGCTTCTAATTTTTTCTGCTTCACTCATCTTAAGAATATCAAGAGACGAATATCTCTTACCCGATAGTGTTGATAGTGCATTAGCTATCGCTAAGGATACGTCCGTTAATTTACTAACAACCCAATATTTCTTCTCTTTCTGCAGTTGTTTATACTCCATAGATGGAAGAATCTTACCGAGCCTTCTATCCTTTCTAGCATATGCATATAACTTATGAGTCTTGAGATAAAATCTCCTTTTCACTTCAACAATTTCTGGTTTTTCAATTTCCTCTTCCTTTACTTCTACAACTTCAACTTTTTCTTCCTTTCTTTCAACCTTTATATTAGCTCTTTTAAGCTGTTCGATTAGTTCATATATGCTCTCTATATCTCCTTCTTTCTGTACCAATTCTAATGTTATAGAAGCGGCTTTTGCTAAGATTTCTTTCCTCTTATCCCTCCTAAATATTGTTCTTAGCCTAGAGATATCACCGCTCATGAGACCTTTGCTTTTACCCTCTAAAACATCCTTCCATGAATCATGTGGAAGTCTAACGGAGTACTTAGATGACTTAGCTAAATATCTGCTTATCCTGTCGAGAAGGTCGCTAAATAGTGCTGATTTTAGGTCAAATTTTCTCCCATAAAGCTCTTCCTTTGCAATTACATAAACGATATTGAACAACTCTTGATGCATTTCGTAATTTGGCATATCTGATAAAATTATAAGTGTGAGAAGTATTTCTCTTCTCTCCTCATGTTCATCTAATACTCTCCATAATATATTATCAACATAATCTAGCATTCCTTCTGGAACTTTCTCAGCAAATTCTTTCGTAAGGATGCTCAGCTTATTTATCTTAAGATCTCTTATAAGTTGCCAAACATATACTGGTAATCTCTTTGCTTTCTTAGCAACTATCAAATAGACTTGGGGAGATTCTATTGTAATCCCTTCCTTCAATGTTAATCTTCTCAAAACCTCTACTATTGCTTCATCAGACATCTCTTCAACTCTAACGATGCGGAATGAATCTTCTAATTTTCTTCCAACAATTTTCTCAATTCTATCTTTTTCTTCCTCTCTCAGAGTAGCTATGAAACCCTTTATTCCAAAGTCAAACAGTGCTTTTATTGTTTCCGGCGGTAGTAAGCTTAAGTCGTCATAGAAGACTATTATGCCCTTCTCCATGTGTGAATTATCGATAGAGTTTACTGAATAATTAAGTAAGCCGAGTCTGAAACCTCTGTTTATCATTTCCTTTAATATAATTGCTAAGGTTGAAGTCTTGCCACTTCCTGCTTTTCCTAATATTATCACACTACCTCCTCTAGTCAAAGTTTCGATAGATTTTTCAATAGCCTCCTCCCTTGAACGATCCTTAACGAATATCTCTGTAATATATTCAGGTACTCTTAGGAACCTGTCCTCTCCAAGGATATCGCTAAGTGATTTAATCTCCGAATAATACATAATTCCCTACCCCTCATCAGCTCTGTAATTATTCAAGTAAGTGCCTTCGGGTATAAAATACTATATAGATTATAAACGTAACCAGCCATACGAAGATGTTAAAGTAGATATTTGGAGTGATAACATAGAGTTGATATAGGTATTGGGTAAACGTTTCTCCAAGGGCAAATATCTGGATAAATGTGCTCAGAGATGCTAACAAATCAACCTTCCTTATATCTTTATTCACTCCAACAGCAACTCCAGAGCCTATAAAACTACCAAATCCGAATGAGAGTATTGCAATAAGAGATACATTATTAATCTCTAAGAGAGAGAACATTAATGGCGTGATAAACACGAATAAAGCGCTGAAAGATGTTACTGATAGGAGAATAAATATTTTATCTATTTTCTTTACAAACCAGAAAGTGAAGAGAGATGATACGTAGGCAAATATAATAAATTCCCATATTGTTACGATTTTATAGACCTGTTTCATGACCTCATTAAAAGTAGCATCGTATAAGAACGCTATGCTAAGTGATAATATTGCAGCAATAACAGCGGATTTAAACCATTCGCTTAATGAGCTAGCAGCATCTTCCCTCTCATACCAAGATTTGAAGGTCAACATGGTTGTCAAAATAATAGGCGTTAGGCTAATCGCATTCAAAAATAGGAAAGTTTCCATTTTTTTCACCTCTTTAATAATTCCTTTAGTTTTCTAAAATCTTGAATACCCTCTTCTAGAATTCTCCTCGCAAATGCTTCTGGCTCATGTGGGTAGTGCACTAAGACTAATTTTCCAAAAATCCTTGGTTTTCTTTTAACTATATAATCCCTATCAAGAGCATCTATTCTCCTGAAGATTATCGGTATGAGCTCTTTGGGAATATCTGGTAATCTCATAGTAATTGCTTCGACATTAACTTCTCCTAAACTTCTCGCTAATAATTTGATTTCCTCAATAACTTTTTCTAGTTTTTCCTTTGTGGTAGCCCATTTTTTACCCTTAACATCGAATAAAATTACTTCAGTTGAAGCTTCAGATATCTCAGTAATTAATCTGACAAAGTCCTTATAAGAGATTGGTATGTTGAAACTCTTGTAAATGAGTTCAAGAGGAACAAGGTAAGTTTTATAGCTCTTGATGATAGATACAATACTCTTGCTTAGAAGCTCTTTTTCAGGCTGCGATAATGCCTTTACGGATATGGCCTTCAAAACAGTATTCATGTACTCAAATATCGCAGCTAACAATATTCTATTAGCAGTCTCTAAATCTAGTTCCTCCTCTATAAGCTTACTTATTTCATTATATAAAAGCAAGATATTTCCATTAGGTGCCGAAATTGATATGGCTCTAATGGCCTTATTTAAGAAGTCCAATATCTTATCAGATTCTTTATCTCTTGATAAAACATCCATAGCTTTAGCTAAAAATACTGAGCCTAGTGCATAAACCTTTAAAGCGGATATATATTCCCTAATGTTCCTATATCTGGTAGGATCAACTAAAAGGGCATCAGAAACCATTGAAGCAATTTCAGTAAATTTAGCACCGCCCTTAACAGCACCATATTTTTCAATTAATAACTCTCTAATTCTCGTTTCAAGTATTTTCTCGATTTCCCTCTTGCTGTGATTAAAAAGCCTCTCTAAATCTAATCTAGCCATACTCATTGTGATATCACCTCTCTAAGGGCCTCCTCTATTTTCTTATCTATGGAAGTACAGTATGTTGAGAAGCCTGTATCTGCAACATCTATTGTAAAGTACTGAAGGACATCATAATGTTCGCTTTCTTTTTCAAAGACCTCTAAAATTTTATCTCTGAAGTAATCTCTGTTAAGCTTCTCCTCCTCAACTATTTTAAATAGAGCGCTTCTAAGAAGGCTCTGCATATCCTCTTTGAGTATAGATTCTGCCTTGATTTTGATAAAGCCATCCTTTCTTAATTTATTTATAGATACAAATCCTTTTCTCAGGACGAATTCTACAAAGGCATCGAGCTTTACTATTGTTGCTATTACTGTAGCATAAGCACCAATCTCAAAAGGAGTTGATGATTTTGGAACACCAACTTTTACTGGGATTTTCTCTGAATATACCCAAAGAACACCAGCATAATCTGACTTGAGTACGAATGCTCCTCTCCCAATGAATTTCTTTTCCCCTTCAAGAAAGACATAGGCGTTCTCATACTTCTCAACGTAGAAGATGTTTCCCTTCTTAATTAATTTTGATGATATCAAATCTACACCAGGCTGTAATTCCGAAAAAATTGTCTTCTTCGGGTTAAGTTTGCCTGCTTTACTTTCAACTATAATCATGAAATATCACCTCATCCCATAAATTTAAGATCGATACTCAATAACGCTTTCTTGGTCCCTAAAAATAGTTCATCAGCACTATCTCCATCAACATCATAAGCTTTAAAGAACCATCTACTTAGCTTAGGATAATCAGGTATTGTTTGAGTTTTTTCTAGCGTTATAGCTCCGAATTTCTCTGGAACTATTAGGTGAATAGGTATATCTGTTGCTTCCTCAACTATTGATAAGCCTTCCTCCCTAACCTCCTTGAATAATTTAAGTCTTAATTTGTTTCCTTTAATGTACAAGTAAGCGAGATATTCCTGATTATTGGTTTTAAACTTTGTAATTCCCAAAGGATTTTCTCCCGGAGATAATTGATAGATTAGGACCGGAGTATCATCTATCTGATATATCCCCTCGTCACTCAACATAAAACCTACTTCTCTATCGACAAAATACATTGATGCAAGCATTTCATTACCGGATGCATCACCAATTTTCTTTACTTTTATTCCATCCTCCTGGTAATCTATAAGGAACAGATTTCTCCTGGCTGATATTACCAATAACTCATCAAGCCCATCATTATCAAAATCTAGGGGATGAATCTCGTTAACGTCGCCTATAAAGACCCTCTCCTCTCTTCTGTCATTGACTATAACTATTCCTCTTGTGGTTGCTATGATAATGTCATCAGTTTCTCTGCTTAAGAATCTCGTGACCATCATGAACTTTCCAGCGAGGTATTTAGTCTTTCCATTAATCTTAATCTTCATATCTAGAAGATTAGCGTTTTCCCAAATAGCGTAATAAACCCCATTAATTCCCTCAGTAACGATTATTTGGGCTTTGCTAGGATTAGCATCAATATTAAGTATTTTTGAAACATCGGCATCTGGGTCCTCAAGTATTGAGCCTATTATGTTAAGAGAGCCCATTTCTTTGCATGGTATAAATAATGTTTCCTCTTTTCCATCATGATTTATATCAGCTCTTGATGTATCAAAGAATCCATTTGGTATCGGTATAGCTATTCCTCCAGATGGTATTTTTCCACTTTCAGAATAGAAAGTTGTTTTAATTGCTTGCATGTAGAACTTTATCGCCTCTTTATGTCTTCTAGCTCTATAATATAATGAATATTTCTTCAGTTTGGGACCTATATCCTCAAGTTTTCCAAGTAAATCTGGTGCTAATGCCTTTATATTTTCTGGAAGCTCTCCTCTTTTCAAAACGATATCTATAATAACGTTAGGTTCCTTAATTCCCTCCACTGCCATTTTGTCGATGAGATTTCTAATGCTTTCAGATTCTTTGATAACAAGGGATTTGAGATCTTCTACTTTTAGTCCAAGCTCATCTATCCTCTTTTCTAATACTTTCATCGAATAGATGTTGAGAAGGTTTTTGATAATATCATCAATTGCTTTTTTAGGGACTGGTGAGCCACAGTATTCACAAAAATCTCTACCTCCGAGAGGCGCACCACATTGAGGACAACAAGTATAGGCATATAAAGATTCAGCAGTAAGTTTAATTATTCTCCTAACAAGTATAGGAGAGATTGACATAGTGCTTCACTTTACAATTTGTTTAAGCAGAGAGACAACTTGTTTGAGATGAGTGACAGGATCTTCCTTCTTCTTCAAATCTATAATAAACTTTCTAAGCTCCCAAGGATCTGGAATACCATGCAGTATAAATGCTTCCCTACCTCTAGGGACAACGACAGTTTTTCCACCCGTAACAACAACTCCAGTACCGACTTTAGCTAATTTTTGAGGAGCTCCTGCCTCAGCTCCTACACCAACGGTTACCTGAGCTATATCTTCTCCAGTCCCTATTCCGGACGGAGTTACTGGAATAATGGTTCCAAAGTTGAATATCTTTCCTATGAATGGTTGAATTACGATAACATCGCTTATGTTCTCGTAGAAGACATCCCTTGCTTTCTTTGTCAGCCAACCCTCATGCGTTATAATTCTATAATTTGTGATAATATATTCATGAGATCTTCTGAAAAAGTCTGTTAATATAACACCAATAACTCCGGTTATAAGCACTATTAAGAACAGATTTATTGGTGCAACAGAGTATTTAATGTAGAAATAGGTAAGACCGGAAGCTAGGAGGACGTATAAGATTAACCACTTCCAAGCTATCCTTAGGACCGAAAATATCAACGCAGGAACTACTAGTATTAACCACATAAGCAATATGAAGACAACATCAACAGCCGTTTCACCAAATACGCCTAAGAAAGTGTTTAGAACAGTCTGTGTTATTGCTTCCCTATAATGTAGCACGAGTGCTGATGCTATAATGTAGTAGATGAAGAATATGTAGAAGTGAATGTAGGCCAATGGATGAGGTTTTACTTTCATATATATCGTTTCTTCTGCAATAAGTTCTTTTTCACTCAAAACCTGTCTCTTATACACATCTGACGCTGCCGACGAATTAGACGGTGTAGATCTCGGTGGTCGCCGT
>CBDULE010000056.1:0-8086 GCA_965367995.1 uncultured archaeon
TGATACGGCGACCACCGAGATCTACACCGTCTAATTCGTCGGCAGCGTCAGATGTGTATAAGAGACAGTCCATCTATACCGTCTGTTCCAATAGATGCAACTTTTATATCTATCCCTTCCAGCTCTTTAGCTATAGCAAGAACAAGTTCTTGATTCCTTCCTCCTCTTCCCTTTCCTTTGACAGTAACTGTTGTTTCTCCTCCAAATATGAGTGCTACTGGTTTCTTAAATGGCCTATCGTTGAAGTATATTTCCTTGGCAATTCCAGCTATTAATTTAGCAACTTCTCTAGCTTCTCCTTTTAGATAAGTAGTAATTATTTCCGCTCTCCACCCTCTTTCTTCTAAAAGACTTTTAAGAACGCTACAAGCGTAATCGTTATTAGCCAGGATGATATTCCTTACTCGCTTAAAGATTTTATCTCCAGGCTTCGGCGTCTCCTTTACCTCTCCCTTCATTCCCTTCTTTATTAGCGATACAACATTCTCTGGAAAGTTATTAATTCCAAAAGTGTTGAGAACCTCAAAAGCATCTGCGTATGTGCTTGGATCTGGAGCTGTAGGACCAGAAGCTATAATATCTATCCTATCTCCAACAACATCAGAGAAAATTAAGCTAAGAACAAACGATGGATATGCTCTTTCCGCAAGCCTCCCTCCTTTAACTTTAGATATATGCTTTCTAACAGTATTCAGCTGAAAGATATCAGCTCCTTTAAGCATTAATGTCTTTATAGTTTCTATTTTTTCTTCCAAAGTCACTGGCTCATATGGATACGCCATTAAGGCTGATCCTCCTCCCGATATCAATGCTATTATCAAATCTCGTTCTGTGGCCTCAGAAACGATTTCAACTATTTCTTGAGAAGCTTTTACACTATTTTTATCTGGGTAAGGATGAGAAGCTTCTATTGCCTTAATTTTCCTTAAATGAAACGCATGTGAAGTCCCCTTAAGAACCGATATCACACCATCGGTAATTTGATCTCCTAGTATTTTCTCAATTTCCTCAGCCATTAACCCAGTAGATTTGCCAGCGCCAACAACGAAAATTCTATCAAAATTGGAGAGATTAATCGAAAAATCTTTGATATGCAAGGTTTTTCCAATTAATTTAACTTCTTTCGGTATTATCGAGGTTGGTCTTATCTTATCGATCATTTCTAGTAGAATATTCCTTAGCTCGTCTAACTCCATATTTTAGGCCTCCGGAGTAGCTAAATTTATAGCTATCTCAGCGATATCAGCACTATAATCAGCTATTCTTCTTAAACTATCTATTACTATTCTTAGACCCATAGCTACTTTAATATCTCCAAGCTTAAGTAATTGCTTTATTAATTCTTCCTGTATCTCTTTGTAGTGAGGAAGCTCATCAAGAAGATCATGAGCCAACTCACTGTTCCTATTCAAAGCAGCTTCAACTGATTTCTCAAAATAATTTCTCAGCTCATCAGCTAGTGATTTAAGCTTCTCCTTCATATCCTCTGGAACTGAAATATTGTTAAATAGAACAACATTTGCTATTCTGAGAGTATGATCACCTATTCTCTCTATGCTTTTAGATATCAACCTATAGCTCAAACACTCCCTATTACTTTTGAGACCAACTTCACCAATTAAATAAGGATTGCCCACAATCTCATTTAATTGCCTTACTAAATAAAGATAAAGCCTGTCAACATCATCATCAGTTTCTATAATCCTTTGAGCTAATTCTTTTGATCCACTCAGAAGAGCATTTATTGCATCCTCCATCATGAACGATACTACTATAGACATCCTCTCAATAGCTTTTCTTACGGGAAATTCAGAACCTTTTATTATTGATTGGAGAAGAACGTAATTTCTACCTTCCTCAATTAATTCAAGACCAATCATCTTATTTTTTACAAACTTCTTAAGGAATAACCTATGCTTCTGCATATCACACTTGAATTTAATGATGATTTTATCATATCCAGCTAGATAATATGCAACAACATCTCTTGCCAATCTCTCAGAGGAAATATTCTTATTTACAATGATTTCCGCTATCTTTTCTTCTCTTTCCATTTTCTTAGCAGAAATAAGAATGTCTCCATCCTTAGTTATCCTAATATAAACCGGGTCTCCAGGTTTGAGATTATATTGTCTTACCCATTTCTTAGGAAGAGAAACGGTATATGTAGTTCCTCCTGTAAGTTGAATTTTTCTTATCTCCTCCAATGTAATCACACAATACGTGTACTCCGCTGAAACCTATAACCAGATTATATTTTTAAATCTGATTTCTATGTTTCTGCAAAGTATAAGAAGAATAAAGCGTGGCAAATATGCAGCACCTAAAGCTAATAAGTGCATATTTAATTCTCTTTGCTTTTATAACATTAGGCTTTTTAATCTCAATATTGTTGAAAAAACATTCTGAAGTGATTATTAAGAAGTTGAGCTGGATTCTCCTTTATATCTCCCTTCCAATCGCAATGATTGATTCAATAACCCTAGAATTCGAAAGGCTTGTTTTAACATCAAGAGAGATTGTAATATCCTCTATAATATTAGTGATTAGTTCTATAATGCTTGCATACTACACATCAAAAATATTAAAGTTAAGCGAGAAGGAAAGCGGAATAGTTATGCTTTGTTCAGCAAATTGGAATGCAATATTTATACCATTCCCTCTAATGTATATTTTAGCTGGAACAACTGGAGTAGCCTATGCTTCGGTAATAGCTTCTATCGTAGTTATTTTTATTCCGATAGATGTTCTTCTAATCGAGATTATTTATGAGAAAAGAGTTAGAGGAATTAAATCACTTCTAAAGAGCAGCTTATCATTTCCGCCTTTAGACGCGGTTATAATAGCTCTTATTCTTGGCTTTGCTAGTTTAAAGCTGAGAACACTTATACCTTTCACCGAGATCTATGAAATTAACGGAAAATTCCTCTCTTATTCAGCCATGATTGTCATTGGTATGCTCCTCCAACGAAGCTTTAAGAAAAAAATATCAAGGGTAACAATGTTAATCATGCTGATTAGATTTCTAGTTTCTCCAATAATAGCGCTAATTTTAATATTGATGCTTGGAATTGAGGGAATACCCCGGTTAGCATTATTGGTAGAGTCGATAATGCCTCCTGCTGCTATGAATCCTGTAATTGCTGCGGAATCTAATTTAGATGCAGAACTCGTTGCTGAGTCGGTCTTTATAGCAACACTTATATCAATTTTCATTAGCTTACCATTCATATTAATCATTCATTAGAGAAGCCATGGTGAGCATCTATGCTGTACATTGCGAACTTCGAATCAGTATACGGCAGAGAGTTAATAATATTCGAATCCCAAAAGAACATCAGTAGCGAAGAATGGGGAGAACTTGTTAAAGAAGCGATTAGAATCTCTCTTGAGAGGTTATTGAAAGAAAAGTATGAAGGAGAAATTGATAGTTTAACGCTCTTACTGAATAAAACCTTCATAGAGAATTTCTCTAAATTCCTTGAAGAGAAAGGCTTTAAGCTTGTTTATGCGACGCAACTTGAGTTCTCAAAATATCCGTCAGCAACAATAGATGTTGATATTCTAAACGAGAGATTAGCTAAATTTAATAAGAAAGAGGCGGAAAGACTTCTTGGAAAAGAGCTCTTCTCCCAAATAATGGAGCATAATGAGAAGATTAGAGCAAAGAAATTCGAGGAGACATTCTTAGGTGGCAAGGAATTATTTTAATCATTCTTTAGCTAAAAAGTATTCTTTAGTTTTATAGTTGGAGTGTGAGAATAATTGAAAGCTTCCGGAAGCGTTGTTAAAGTTCTTGGAGATTATGTTTCTGTTGCTGTAAGTGATGAAGCTTTACATGAAATGGGTATAAGAGGAACATTTGTAAAAATTTTCACTAAGAAGGGGAGAATCTTAGTTGGAATCGTTTCAAATGTTTCTCTTTATGATGAGCTTTACAGACAATCAGGTGGTAGAATACAACTTATTGAAAGCTATTCTGATATCGCTCTTCATAGGAATGAGATAATAGTTTCATTATTAGGAACATTAAAAGATGGAGCAATCGAGAGAAAAATTGATGCTATTCCTAGCCCGGGAGATTTGGTCACTGTGATGGATGAAAATGAGCTTAAAACGATTTTTTCCTCTGGGGATATCAGAATTGGAGTCTTGTCTACAGCGGAAAATGTTCCAGTAAAACTAAATATAAATGAACTTGCAACGAAGCATTTAGCTATATTAGCAATGACTGGATCGGGAAAGTCAAATACACTTGCGGTCCTATTAGTAAGGCTAATCAAAGAATTTGATTGGCCTAGAATTTTACTTATAGATACTCACTCTGAATACGTAGCCTTGGGCTCTAATGACTCTCCTATTAAGGATAAAGTAACAATTTATGCTCCAATAGGAAAGTTTAGAGAAATACTTTTAAGCGAGGGTTATCAAGTAAGACCTCTTGAAATACCATACTGGATGCTAACAGTAGAAGAATGGTTCAGTCTCCTAAAGATACCTCCTAATGCTACTAAACAAAGAAGAGATCTAAGAACTGCCCTAAGAAAGATAAAGGAGCCATACGATATTAATGCACCTATATTCTTTGAAATAAACACTTTGAAATCATTTATTTCTAATGAGGACGTATTAGACAAACTAGATGACGCATTGGGGTCTGAAGAATATGCATTTATATTCAACCCTGAGAATGCATTAAGAATCATTCAGGATTCTGAACTTGCGGAGAAAGAAAAAATGTTAAGACTTTTTAAGTTAATTAGCGAACCTATAGCAAAAGATGGATTAAAAATTGTAGCTCTTGGAGGTCTATCCGCTGATATCCAAAACGCAGTAGTTTCAATGATTCTCAGAACAGCCTTTAGAATAGCTATTGAATCTAAATTAGCAGGATTACCCATGCCGACTTTGATAGCAATTGAAGAAGCGCATATTTATGCTCCAGAACAATCTTATGCTACAGCTAAACAAATTCTGGAAAGAATCGCAAAAGAGGGTAGAAAATTTGGTATTGGCCTAATAATCGTAAGTCAAAGACCTAGGGAAATATCCCAAACTGTATTGGCTCAGTGCGGAAATCTAATAGCTCTTAGAACAGTTAATCCTCTTGACCAGAGACATATCCAACAATCACTTGAAGATGTCACATCAGCTTTAATGAGCAATTTACCTGGATTAGGTATAGGAGAAGCTATAATCTCAGGACCATTTGTCCCTATTCCTTGCGTAGCCAAGATTGATTTGTTTGACAATGTTGCAATAAAGGAATTTAATGCTAAAATTCAGTTGGGAGGTAAAGATATTGATTTCAGATTAGCATGGACAAGGCCAATAGATGAAGAAGCACTTCAAAGGGTATTTGAAAGAATGTATGCTCTACAGGAGAAAGAGCGGAAGAAAAAGAAGGCAGTTGAGAAGAAAGGTGCCCTTGATGTATTCTTCGGAAGCTGATTTCTTCAAGATTAATCTTCACCCTCTTAACATTTCTCGAAAACTCATAGCTGAAGAAAATTAAACCAAAAATTTAAGAATTCTAATCAACTTCTTATTAATCTAAACTTATTCTTAGTAAAGGTATACAGGAAAACATGATTTCAAATTCTCATGAGTTTATCTTTCTATCATTATTGGTGTTCAGTGATGATGCTCCGTGGATTAATCGTAAAGGAGCCATTTGCTACCTTAATCGTGAAGGGAGAAAAAACTTGGGAAATAAGGAAATTTGGAACGAAAATTAGAGGCTTTATAGTTATAATCAGCGAAGGTTATGCTAAAGGTCTCGTTGAAATTTATGATTCCAAAGGGCCTCTGTCTTTAAGCGATTTAGAAGATTATTATGACTATCATAAGGTTCCCAAGGAATTTCTTAAAAAGTACGCTGGTAAAAGTCAGCTCTACATCTGGTTCCTAAGAAATGCCATAGAATTCAAAAAGCCGATTAAGATTAAAGTTCCTAAAGGGGCCCAAGTTTGGGTTCGATTGAGAAAAGAAGATATTATTAAGATTTTAGAGAATGAAAAAATTATGAAGTCTACTCTCCGAGAATTGCTTTCCTCTCAGCTTCTGTAGCTAACCTAGCAGTACCGTAACCTACGAATATTATTTTATCTGGTCTTAGCGCTCTAATAATCTCAGTTCTATGGGTAACTAAAATCAAAGTTATTCCTGCTTCCCTAGCAAGATCTGCCAATTTCTTCGCAACTCTCATCGCAGTAAGTTTATCAAGATGAGCAGCAAATTCATCAATTAATAGCAAGTTTGGTTTCTCAGCTAAAAGTGAAGCTATTTTAGCCCTTTCCTTTTGACCAGTTGAAAGTTCATAATATTTCGCTCTAAAAAGAACAGCATCGCTCAGCCCAGCTCTATTCAATATCTCAACAGCTAGAGCTTCATCCTTTGTTTTCCTGAATACATGCTCTAGTATTGCTTCATCCCCAAATTCTGGCTCTATTTCTCCCGGAAGAAGAATCGATGGCTTTACGTTTTTAGGTAATATAATCTTACCTCTAGTTGGAATGAATTTCTCATCCTTAAGACCCATTGCAACGCCATAAATAAGCCTTAAAAGTGTTGTTTTTCCAGCTCCAGATGCTCCAACAACTACAACAACATCTCCAGGTTTTATCTCAAAATTCACGTTCCTTAATACAAGCCTTTGTATTTTTCTTTCTCTGACACCGAATGCTTCTAGAACTCTTCTGACATTTTCATCTAATTCTTTAAGAGTTAGTATGTTCTCAAACATTTTGCTAACATTCTTTAGAATTATGCTTCCAGCCAATTTTTCAACCTTTCCATATCTAGGTATGCATAATCTTCCTTTATGCTGTTTAGCAACCGGATCTTCGTTCAAGAATCTCTCAATAATCTTTTTAGCCTCATCTGTTAGTGGATAATAAAGCACGGGTCTTCCACTTGCTGTATCCCAAAGATATTTGAACCCTACTTTTTCAAAGAAAGGATTGTATCTTGCCATCATAGCTATTGTCTCAACTAAATGTTTCTCCTTTCTCATCTCTGGAGCTCTTCTTTCTTTTACCCATTCAAGGGTTACTTTAACAGCTGTTTGCCCAATTCCATCAGATCTATAATCAGGATGAACAACAACTCTAGAAATTCTGACAGCAGCTGTATTCGTTGTTTTAAGCGCTTTCCATTTTGCCTCTTCCCATAGTTTTGAAATCGCAATTATCTTACCGTACTTTGATTTCAGCTCCTTAAGCTTCTTTTTGTATATTACCTCAGGCCAGAATGAAGGGTGAAACCATTCTTTTGGGAACACTTTTTCTCGAATATTCTTAACTATTTTTCCGTCGGGAAGCCTCCTATGCATAAGAGGTATAGGAGGGTCTATCCTAACATAAGCAACAATTTTTGGCTCATAAGGTTCTCTTTCAAGAAGCTCTAAGACTAAAAATCTAGATGCTGGTGTAGAACCTCTAATCTCAAATATATGAACATATTTATCAGTTTTACACTTCGGACAAATAGGTTTCGCATTACTCTTAATTAAAGTTCCGCATTTCTCACAACGCCATACAGCTATTATTACCTTTTTTGAAGCATAATGATACTGCTCAAGCTCGGCAATAGCTTCAAAATCAGATTCATAGACCGCTTCTCTAGCCCTTAGTTTGTATGAATAAATAACCTTCCCAGTAACAGCATCTTTTCTTGGAACTTCTACATCTTTAACAAAAGGTGGCCAAACAGGTATTTTCTTTCCCTCATATATTTTATATAGGATGTAACTTTCAAATTCTAGTACATAAGAATCCTTTAATCTCTTTGGCTTGTTTTTTACATGAATCTCTACTTGATCTCCTTCAACAAACCATTGAGCAATACTGCCAGAGAGATAAAGCTTATAGACATCACTTCCTATAAGCACTTCAAGAACCCCGAACCATCTGAATTTGAACCTTGCCGTTTCTGCTCCTACTACTACTCCAGAATATGTTTTCCCAGGAACGAGCATAAAAATGCACACCTTAATCAAAACGCTTAATGAATGTCCTGTCTCTTATACACATCTGACGCTGCCGACGAATTAGACGGTGTAGATCTCTGTGGTCGCCGTATCATT
>CBDULE010000057.1:0-7955 GCA_965367995.1 uncultured archaeon
ATCTCTAACAATAGCTTTGAAAGAAATTTCTTGAATTCTGAAGTTTTTCTTTTAGCCTCTGTCTTAGTATCATCGAAATGGAAACCGCCTAGAAATAGTTCTGTATCCCTCAAGACATGTTGAATAGCGTCGTTAATGTCTTTGCCGTAAAAACCGCTTTCCAATAGAGCTCTTACAAAACCAATTAATCCTAAACAATCTAGCTTATCAGCATCCCATAAAATCTTCGATTCGAGACAGCTAAGCTTATCAGGTTCATTATGATGCTCTTCTATGACCTTTGCAACCTTTGAAATCTTGTCGTCTTCAATCTCCGCAAATTTCAGGATATTTTTAGCTAATTCTGCTGATTTTCTGCTATGATTTTCTCCATAATCTCTGGCAATGTCATGAAGTATTGCAGCCAATCTTAAAACTTCCAGGTCAGCACCATATTTTAAACCAAGCTTTGTAGCTTTCTCTAAAACTCTTAGCGTATGATCTATTCTATGCCCTGGATCAGCATCTTTAGTCCTCTTTTCTACCTCTTCTAGAGCATATGTTTCTATTAGATATCTTCTTGCAATTCTAAAAGCATCAGTTATCTCTCCCTTTAGATCGTAGGCTAATCCTCTCTTATTTATTAGGAATATTACTCTCATCTCCTCTTCCGATGTCCCTCCGTGACTACCTTTAAGCCTTTTCTCAAGTTCAATGCCAGCAGGAGCGAATACTACAAAATCCCCGGATCTAGGATTGTCTAAATCTATCCTCCTTAACTCCCCCTTCTCATATATTTGTGAGAAACCAAGCTCTTTTAACATCCTTAATACTTCCTCCTTATCCTCCGTATAAATGTGGGCAACTCTATGGGAAGGCAAAGCTATAGCTATATCTTCTAGCTCTTTTTTAATATCGAGAAAATCATTGACCTCTGCCATACCATGATCTGATGTAATTATAAGGAGATAATCATCATATACCTTCTTCATTAACCTTCCAAGCTCTTCGAGATAAGAATCGAGAGCTTCTAAATGAGAGAAAACTTTTTCATTGAGTGGTCCAAAATTCTCTCCTATCGTATCAAAATTAGAGAAGTTAATTATAAGGAGATGAGGAGTCTCCTCTCTTATGATATCTTTTAACCTCTCCTTTAAGACTTCAAATCTTTTATCAAAGCTCATCTCGTCAAATATTCTTTTCTCAAATACTATATCCGCCCCTTTGATAATCGGTTCGTTTATCGCGACTGATTTCAAACCCAATTTAGAGGAAAATTGGTATATTGTTTTAGCCCGTAAGAGGCTATCAGCATCATAATAATCTAAATCTATTATCTTGCCTTTCTCTAAGAATCTATTTCCTACAATTCCATGCCTGTTTGCTTTTGCACCTGTTATTATTGCTGTATGTGCAGGAAATGTAAGGGATGGATAAATAGAGAGGAATTTATCAGAATAGAAGCCATCTCTTGCAAGTTTTTTCATGTACTGAAGATTTGTTTCATCAAATACTTTTGTGTTTAGACCGTCAATTATCACTATCAATGCTAATCTCTTCAACATACTACACCTAAAAGTCTTAATTTATATAACCTATCAAAGAAGTCATATAAATATTTGGATTTTGATATTTATTGTTAATAGAAATTATTTTTCTAATATTTTTTGGTTCATTAACGATGGATTACCAAAATTTAAATTATCAAATATTATTTTTATAACAATAGATTTATAGTTAATTTTAATAATAAAAAGGGAAAAAGAGTGGAATGGGCAATTCTCATAACTGATGAACAGGGGAAAATCGTCGAGAGCTATAGTTCTCTCGAAGAAGTTAATGAGGATGCTATGAAAATCATCGCTACCAAGTCAGGAGACTTAATCATATCGAGAGGAGCTATTAATCTTGAGGATCTCATAATCTTTGGTCAAAAGCGGGGTCCATATAATATATTCTTAGCATTTAAAGGGAATATTCCTGGGGTCAATCTAATTTCGAAAGTAATATTTGGATCAATTTCAAAAATTGATGATCCGCACGAAATTAAGAACTTCGTTGTCAGCTTTATGAGGGTTAAAATTCCAGACCTTAAAACACTTTTGACTGAAATAAGTACGCTTCTTAAAAAAGCTCTTTCAATAGAGATGATAAAATACAGCTTGAAGCTTAGGAGTTTTGAGTACTATGAGCAATATCAGCTTCCGATAAGACCATTCAAAGTAATAAATTTCGAGGATGGCTTTAAGAGAGCGATGATATCAGCTTTCAATGGAGATTTTGTTAACGCTTATAACCTAATAACGGGAGCTTTAAGATTTAAGGAAGACAATCTGGCTAGACTAGTAGCTGTCTACCTTGGTTATCTATTGCTTATTAATCCATATACTTATCCAGCGCCAAAGAAAGAGGAATTAGAGAATATGCTTAATAATATAATTCCTAAAAATGAAATTGAAGCTTTTCTCAAGGAGTTTGAATTTAGATTACTTAAAGGACTAAGGTCATATGGAAGCTCTCAGGATGCTATGAATTTACTCAAGAAGAATATTGATAAGCTATTTGAGATTATAGGTAAGAAATCAGAAGATGAGCTTTTGAAGGACTTCTTAGCATTTATACTCATAACTTTCGAGCCGTCGATACTATCCTCCCAAAAGATAAATTTCCTCATAGAATACATAGGGAATAGGTCTTTCTTCCTTAATGAATACCTCAAAGCTGCAATAAACAGATTAAGAACATGGTCAATAATGATTGCATTAGATATTCCTTGGAAGGATATAATTGGCAACATTAGGAGGCTTAGATCTCAATTTATTAACAGTAAAGTTGATCTCATAGATGTCATCAAAAGTTATGAACTTGACATTAATATAAAGAAGGTGAGAGATAATCTAGTTGGAGCTTTCATGAATATGATTGAATATTTAAGATTATTATATTGGTCAATGAGTCTCAAGGAAACAGTTCCTCAAGATTTAAAAGAATTTCTTCCCGAAGCATTATTCGAATCATATGAAATATTTAAGATGATTATTGATGCGATTCCACCTATCAGTTTAGAGACCATAATAGATTCCGCATACATCTTTTCATCAATAGCATACATATCCAGGGGATTAAATGAGAATAGTTTCCTAGATATTCTAAGAGTAGCGCACTCGGTTAGTCAGTCAATATTAGAGATTGTAAGCATAAATACGGAGTTTAATAGACTTAGCGTTTCTGCTATCATAAGAGCAATTCCTTTAATTTGGGTTTCTCTAAATATAGCGTCTCTATTAGATGATATTCCGCCATTCACTCTCAAAGCTTTAGAAGCTATAATTCCTAAAATTTTAGAAATTGTTGATGATATTAGGGAGAAAAACATAGAACGCTATCTACTTCTGGACTTCTTTATGAGGATGATTAAAGCTAATATGATGATTCTTATAAATGCGGAGGATAATCAGCTTTTCAAAATGGCTAATGAACTAATTGAAGAATTTTACTCTTTCATAAAAGCTGGGGCCTTTATTCCATTGTTGTGCATTCCTCTGGCCGACATAATAAATATGCTCTCTCAAAAAATTAAGGATGATTCTCTAAGAAGGAAGTTAAAAGATGTGTTTAGAGACGTTATAAAATTTATTGTTGAAGAGGAGATATCTCCCGTAGTGAAAAATATATTATTGAAAACTTTAGGTATATGAGGTTCGGGTGAAGCTTTATGGGATATCCTGTTGTGAATCTTAAATTAATTGTTGTTGGAGACTTTGCTGTGGGAAAAACATCCCTTTGTAAAAGATTTGCTTTAGGTAGCTTTAAAGAAGATTATAAGCCTACAATTGGTGTGGATATATATTCAAGTAGAATTGAGATACCTAATAAAGCAAAGGTTGTATTAAACATATGGGATACTGCTGGTCAAGAAAGATTTAGGAAACTTTATCCTAAATATTATAAAGGAGCAAAAGCAGCTTTGGTTGTTTATGATATAACAAGTAGACCGACATTTGAATCGGTACTTAGATGGGTCAAAAACATAAGGGAAAATGTAGGAGATATTCCAATAGTGCTTGTTGGAAATAAGGCTGATCTAGAGCCTTATAGAAGGGTAAAAAAGGAGGAAGGAGAAGATATGGCAAGGAAATTAAATCTTGGTAGTTTTATAGAGACATCCGCTAAGAGTGGAATAAATGTGGACAAACCATTTAGAATGGCAGTAAATTTGGCTATTTCAAGGATTTTAGAGATATTATAAATGATATAAAAAATTTAAGGGCGGTTGTTTAATGGGTATTGAGGACATATTTAGAGAGTTTAGTTTTGGAGTTAAAGATAACATTAGAGAAAAGCTACTTAAAATGCTTAAGACTGAGATAGATAGGTCAAAGAGAACGATAGGTGCTATAATAGTAACTGATGAAGGATTGCCAATAGCCTATTATCCTAACGACCTTTTTTCAGATAAGTCTGGATTTTCTCCATC
Organism: uncultured archaeon; assembly: GCA_965367995.1. Classification (GTDB taxonomy): domain Archaea; phylum Asgardarchaeota; class Njordarchaeia; order Njordarchaeales; family Njordarchaeaceae; genus Njordarchaeum. Next base: position 4,457 of record CBDULE010000057.1, read on the forward strand.
ACTAGCTATAATTGAGAACACTGTTGAAAAAAGTATAAAAGAACTTCTTGATGGTGATTTAGATTACATCACTATAGCGACTAATAATCATATCTTAATAATCAAGAACGCTGGGAATGGGTATATTGTAAGCTTGATATCACAAAAAGGAGTACCAATGAATGTCCTATATAGGAAGATTCTAAGAATTATTAAAAGAATTGAAGAGATTATGAAATAAAATCAGCCCTTTCAAGCCTCATCATCCAATCAGAGCCCGGTGTCTCATCACCAAATTTTACCAATTAAGTTATCAACTTTTCCTATTTCTAAAGCTTTTCGCAATGCTTCTTTAAGCCGATAAGCGTTTTCCTCTGGAACAAAATCATATGTAAAGCTCCATGTACCCATTTCTATTCCAGCAGCATACTTGAGCTTGTTTTCATCCCTAAGAATCGGATAAAATTCTATGTGAAGGTGATAGTAGTTCCATGTACCTTTTACAGGAGCTTGATGTATAGCCATAACATAAGGCATCGATTTATTAAATAAGGTATTGAGAGATGCCGTGACCGCCCTTAATATGTCCGCTAATCCTATAATTTCATCCTCATTTAGTTGAGTAAGCAATTGAATATGTCTCTTAGGATAAACATGAACTTCAAAGGGCCAATTAGCGAAGTATGGGAGAAAAGCATAGAAATGATTATTTGAATATATAACTCGCTCCTTCTGTTCAATCTCCGCTGAAAGAATATCGCAGAAAAGACATCTTCCAAATCTCTTAAAGTATTTCCTGCTATTTTCAAGTTCTACTCTAATCCTCAATGGAATGAAAGGCATGGCATATGCTTGGCTATGAGGATGAAGAAGACTAACTCCTATCTCTTTGCCTTTATTTCTAAATATGGCTACATAATTAACTCTAGGATGCTTTGTGTATTTTTCAGTAATCTCCTGCATCATCCTAATCACTTTTATCATCTGCCCAAGGCTAAGAGCGTTTAGATCCTCAGGATTATGTTCAGGCGTTTCTACAAGGACTAAGCATTCTCCAAAAGAAGGGGCGCTCTTAAATGGAGGATTCTTCTTTGGTTTTGGAGGATTGTCTTTTAGCATAGGGAACTTATTTCTGACATATTTAATATCCCATCCAGTACCCATTTCCTCTGTTCCAGGACAAAAAGGACAAAAATCTTTAGGTCTCCAAGGTCTTTTCTTCCTAACAGATGAGACCATAACCCATTGATTGAGAAGAGGATTAAATCTAAGCTCCATAAAGTGTTCTTCCAACAAATCAAATCGCCACTAGTAATCGCTTATATAACATTGTTTATTAAACACTTTTAAGAATTGCATAGTTATATTTTTCAAAGATTAGCGAACTGTAATAAGTTAAGTAAAGTTTCAGCTTTACTTTTGAAATTTTGGAATAAGTTAAAAATGGGAAGTACATATTATAAGTTTTAAGACATTGAAAATAAAAAAGAGCAAAATTAATTTTTGAGGTAATAATCTGGTGATTTAATGAGTAAAAAATTCTTAGCAATATTATTATTTTGTACATTATTGATCCCCTTGATATTCCAATTATTCACATTTTATGGCAATAGTCCCAATAACAGAACTTTAGGCGAACTAATCAGTAATGATGTTTCTTCTGCTTATAATCGCGTTATAAGAGTTCAACAATCTTCAAGTTCTGATTCTGTAGAGATAGTTAACCTAACGACGAATGGATATGCATGGAACTTTATGACGAATATTTCTTCATTAGATAATATAACAGGAATCGGTATTGTTCATGATATGAAATACGAAAAGACTTACCATATTTTTCTTGCCCAGAGAAATGGTGATAATATTACTGTAACTTATTTCGTTTTCTCATATAATATAACAAGTGAAGGATTTCAATATGAAATAACATTTAAAGCTAAAAAAACGGTAGATTACAGGCAGAAGATATTATCACTTGGCTTTGACTCCGTCGAATCCATCTCATTCATTAAAAGCTTTGCGGTATACAATGGATCTTACTTATTTATACAGGTTTTATCATTTGTTGCTAATTACAGCGGGTCCACATACAGAAATTTTCTAATAGATGCCTATAAGATGAGTGGAAGTGAACTTATAGATCAGACAATTGTTAAAGGACTTAGCTTAGACGCTGATTATATATTTCAAGATGCTACATTCTTTTATAATAAAACTGATTCGCTCATCTTTTACGTCTATATAAAGCCTGGAATATCTAACTACATATACTATGGTTTTTATGATTTAGTTGCTGGATCGAAAAGCGAAACATCAAAATCGTTGTTATTTATATTCCTTTCATATAGACTTTCTAATGCTGTTCCTTACGGGAATAAAGTGTATCTTTTAGTAACAGAACGAGATCTTGTTTCCAGAAGTTATACATTTAAAATAGCTTGTTATGATGGACTGTCATTAGACGTTATTACCTCTTATGACCAATCAAGATTTGACTTTGCCATAGATCGAGTGGATTTTGTACAAATATTCGCATTTTCAAAGGGATATTTAAATGTCTTTTATATTGCTGAAGGCGATTCAGAGGACTTTGTTATTTCAGAAGTCTTAAATATAACAACAGCAGAAGATTTAGTATCTCCTTATAAAGTGCAAGATATTAGCTTTCCAAAGTTTATAATTCCTGTTAATAAAACATCAGTAGATAATTTATCATACCTTATTTATCTCGGAAGCTATAAAGGTGGCTTCAGTTTATATTTGCTGAGAAGCCAAAATGGTAATATTGAAAAAGGCACTTCTGTGAATACGACAATATCTAAAAGTGTTGTAAAGCCCATGCCATGTTACAATCAAACAGAAAATTCTATTGGACTTTTATACATTGGTTATGATTCTAATGAAAGAAAGAGAGCATTCTTCTCGGTTGGTCTTTTAGACACCGATAAAGACTATATCTCTAATGAGCTTGAGATAAATGTTTATAGTACTGATCCATTTCTAAATGATACGGATGGAGATAACTTAATTGATGGTTCTGAAGTTTTTTATTATAAAACAGACCCAATATCGCCAGATACTGATAATGACGATCTAACAGATTACGAAGAATTAATCTATGGTACAAAATTGCATGATGCAGACTCCGACTCTGATGGTATTAAAGACGGTGATGAGATTAAAATATATAAGACAGATCCGCTTAATAAAGATACTGATAATGACGGTCTTGAAGATTACACAGAGGTATCTAATAAGTACGAAATTACTGTATATTTTGCAAATGGAAGTCAAAAAACATTTAATGTAACAACAGATCCAATAAAATCCGATTCTGATAATGATAATTTAACAGATCTAGAAGAGATAAACCTGAGAACAAATCCACGATCTAATGATACTGATGGTGATGGATTGTATGATGCATTTGAAGTTAAAGAATTAGGACTGTCTCTTATACACATCTCCGAGCCCACGAGACCTCTCTACATATCGTATGCCGTCTTCTGCTTGAAAAAAA